>JAGRLM010000214.1:1135-5621 GCA_020441795.1 Nitratireductor sp. | reverse complement strand
TTGACTTCCTTCTTGAAATAGAAGCCCTGTGGCGGCCATGGCACGGAATAGACCAGAACGAGGTTCTGTTCGTCCAGAGCACCCGAGACGGCTTCCTTGGCAGCCTTCCAGAGCTTGTCGGAATCGTCAAAGGAAGTTGCCAGGAACGGAATTGAATCCACGCCGAAAAGCGGGTTTTCATTTGCGTGGGCGGAAAGCAGGCGCTCGCCGATATTGGCCTGTCCGGTCTGTACGGCGCGCTTGATATCGTTGCCGGAAAACAGCGAGCCGCCCGGGTGGACGACGATCTCGAGCTTGCCTGCTGTGCCATCGGTCACGCATTTTGCAAAGGCAACGCCGTTTTCCGAATGGTAGTTGGTGGCGGGATAGGCCATTGGCATGTCCCACTTGTCGGCAAAGGCCGCCGTTGCGGACACGGCGGTCATCACGGATGCTGCCGCCAACATTTTGGTTAGGTTCTTCATCATTTTCTCCCTTTCATTGAGATCGTTTTATTCCCTGTTTCCATGCTCCTGATGAAACCGCGTTGGCGCAAAAGGCGCAAGGTCCGTGTTCGGCTTTTGGCCGGAAATAAGTTGGGCTAGAATACGTCCGGTTTTCGGGCCGCCCGTCAATCCCACATGATCATGCCCGAAGCCCATGAAAACGCCCCTGGCGCCTGGTACTTCTCCGATGACCGGCAGGGAATCCGCCATGGACGGCCTGTGACCCATCCATTGTGTCTTGTGCTTCCAGGTTATTCCGGGAATTGCTGCCTTGATGTTTCGTTCCAGAAGCTCGAATGGCGCGCGTGATGGGGGTGCCTCCAAGCCGCCGAATTCCACAATTCCGGCGAGTCTCAGACGTCCCTCCATGGGTGTGGCGACAAATTTTCCCGATGCTACCATGACCGGCGAACGCGGCATGATATTGGGTTCCCACAGTTCCAGGTGGTAGCCGCGTTCGCTCTCCAGTGGGATCTTGATGCCGAGCTTGCGCGCGAGTGGTCCCGACCATGCTCCAGTTGCAATGACAGCGCTGTCACAGGCTATCGTCTGTCCACCGGCCCGCAGTCCTGAAAGCCTGCCATTTTCACGAACCACATCACTGACTTCGGCCCTGATGAAGCGACCGCCATTGACCATGATATGGGCGGCCAGGTCCTTGACATACTGGCCAGGGTCCGTGATGCGACCGTGATTGCCAAGTTTTGCTGCAAAACCGATGGCCGGTCCAAACGCCGGATCATATTCATGAAATGCCTCGCCTTCGAGCATCTCCCATTCAAAGCCGTGCTTCTTGCGAAGCGACCAGCCGAACGCGTCGCCCTGATAGTGCGCGCGGTCGTTGTAGAGGAAAAGATAGTCGGAAGGGGTGATCCATTTTTCCGCACCGGTTCCTGTCGCCATGGCCTGGTGGTCGGCCAGACTGTCACCAATGATGGCAGCCATGGCGGCGGCGCGGTGCTCGACGTTTTCGGCCTTGGCATTGCCCATGTACCGGATCAGCCATGGCAGCAATCTGGGCAAGTACCGCCACTTCAGGAAGAGGGGCTGGTCGGGATCCAGCAGCATCCTGGGTGCCTTGCGCATGAGCCCCGGTACGGTGACGGGGACAATCGAACATGAGGCCAAGACCCCACCATTGCCGTAGCTGGTGCCTTCTGCCGGGCCTGCCCGATCTATCAGGATGACGGTGTGTCCGGCGCGCTGCAGCCAAATCGCGGTGGAAACACCAACAATGCCGGCGCCAATTACGGCCACGGTCTTGTTCTGCCCTGATGTTCCCTGCGGCATTGGCTTCAAGTTCTCCCGCCCATGTGCCTTTTGCGCATCCTTGCACATACTGACAAATTGTCAACGATTTGTCGGTAAAATGTATTCTCGTTCAAGCGATCCACTCCGATACCGGTGCGGCTGCCTCATGCAAGGGCTGTGATATGATGTCGACCAGTGTCGGGCCGTCATGGTTGAGCGCCTGCTTCATTACAGCATCCAGCTCTGCCGGGTCTTCAACCCGCCAGGATCGGACGCCATAGGCTGCCGCGACTGCTGCGTGGTCGGTTCGGGAGAAATCAACATTGTAGAACCGCTTGCCAAAGCCGGAATTCTGACCAGCCTTGATCCAGCCATAGGTCGAATTGGAAAAGACGATTGCCGTAATGGGCATCTTGTGGCGCACGATTGTTTCCAGTTCACCGACGCAGAAGCCGAAGGAGCCGTCGCCCATGACGGCAACCGTCTTGACACCCGGGCGTCCCGCATGCGCTCCCATGGATGCTGCCAAGGCGTAGCCGAGTGCACCATGGGCGCGGTTGGTAATGAAGTTCCGCCCGGCGGTTCGCCAACGGTAATGCGCCGAGAAATAGGGGCAGGGGGTTCCGGGATCAGCGCAGATGATGGCGTCATCGTCGAGGTGTCTCATCAGCGATGCGATGACGCGCTCGGGGCGAATGGGGGGTTCGCTGCTTTGTGCCAGCGGATTGAAATCGGCAAGCTTTGCCTGCCAGGCGCCGGAGCAGCGGTTTTGCCCTGATTGCCTGGGCAGGTTGCCAAGGGCGACGAGTTCGGCAACAAGCGCCGCCAGCGCCAGCTTTGCATCAGCGCAGATTGCAACGGCGGTTGAATAGTTCGCCCCGATCACCATCGGGTCGCTATCGATGTGGATGATGGTCTTGTCGCGGGCCGGTGAGCGCCAGCGCTCTGTCGTAACAGACCCGGCGCGACAACCGATGAACAGGATGACATCTGCTTCGTCGACTACGGCCCTGGTCGCCGGGGAACCGCCATTCGAGCCGACAACGCCAACGGCGAGCGGATTGGTCTCCGCAATGGCACCCTGGCCTGAAACGGTCGTCGCGACCGGCATGTCCAGCAGCAGGGCGACGCGGGCAAGCTCGTCGAAGGCCCCGGCAATGACCGGGCCTCCGCCACAGATTGCAACGGCGCGTCTTGCGCCTGAGAGGATTGCTGCAGCTTCGGCTATTGCTGCAGCGTCAGGCGCTGCCCGCTCTGCAGGGAATGTCTGGTGGCGCTTATCAGCCCAGATCTCGCTCTCCTCGACATCGTCCTTTTGCGTGTCAAATGGCAGGGCCAGATGCACAGCACCTGGTTTGCCCGTCGTCATGGCGCGAAAGGCTGTGCGCACCATGGCGGGTAGCCGGTTGGCATTGTCCAGGGTGGCGTTCCATTTGGTCAAGGGTCTGAACAGTGCCACCTGATCGAGCTCGGTCAACGGGTATTTGCCGCGCGAGGTGGTTGCGATATCCGAGGTAATGGCGAGAATGGGGATCGAACTCTCATTGGCTTCGACAACCCCGGGGAGAATATAGGTCGCCCCGCCACCTGACGGGCCTTCACAGACGCCGGGCCTGCCGGTGACGCGCGCATAGGCGTCAGCCATATAGGCTGCGTGGCGTTCGTCACGGGTGAGAATGTGGGATATGCCGTGGTCAAGACGGGCAAGCGCATCGTAAAACGGTAATGACGTATCGCCACACAGGCCGAACATTTGCGTGACACCGTGAGCTTGCAGCATTTTCACCATCGCTTCAGCACCCGTGATGCGGTTGGTTTGGCGGGAGAGATTGCGATCGGTCATTGTGTCGGATTTACCTGTGCCCAGAACTGTATACAGTCGTGTATCTTGAAAACTGCGAGAGCCTGTGTCAACCAGTCGGATCGGATTTGCAGGCAGGAAAGATGAGCGAAACCCGGGTTGAGGCACTTTATGGCGCGCTGAAGCGGATGGCTGTTGATTTTCGGATCAGGCCGGGCGAGCGCATCAATGAAGTTGCGCTGGCACGTGAGCTTGATGCCAGCCGAACACCGTTGCGCGAAGCTCTGAACCGTCTCGTTGCCGAGCAGTTGATCGAGTTCCAGCCGGGCAAGGGATTCTTTTGCAGGAAACTGGAACCGGACAGCATTTTCGAACTTTATGAGTTGCGTGAAATCGTTGAAGTGGCAGCGGTTCGACGTGCCTGTGTCCGCGCCTCCGAAGAAGAAATTGCCGCCCTGAAAGGCGACCTCCATGCGAACGGCTTGTCACATATCGGCAAGACCGTGCGTGAGGTTACGGTCTTTGACGAGGCATTTCACCTTGGCATTGCCAGGCTTTCGGGCAATGGCGAACTGGTGCGCGAACTGGAAAACATCAATGAACGCATCCGCTATATCCGCTGGATAGACATGTCCTCGCGGGTGGCAACCACAAAGGGCGAGCACCGGAAAATCATGGATGCGATCGAGGCACGGGATGGGGAACTGGCTGCCAGTGTAATGCGCCAGCATATCTCAAAACGAATGGACCAGGTCACGGCATCCGTGCGTGAGGGCTATTCCAATATCTACATGCCAGGCGGGGATGAGCTGTTTGACCGGCCCCTTGCGGTGGGAGAAAACTGATATGAAGGTCACGGGTGGCAAGGCAATATATGGCGCGTCGGTCGGCATCTTGATGCTGGAGGCACAGTTTCCGCGGATTCCCGGCGACATGGGCAATGCGCTGA
>JAGRLM010000214.1:0-1128 GCA_020441795.1 Nitratireductor sp. | reverse complement strand
CGCTGACCTGGCCGTTTCCGGTGCATTACAAGGTCGTTCGCGACGCCTCGCCGGACAGGGTAGTGCGCGGGGGCGCGGATGGCATGCTGGAAGCGTTCATTGCCGCTGCGCGAGAGCTTGTTGCAGACGGCGTGGACGGCATTACCACCAATTGCGGATTTCTGTCGCTTTTCCAGAATGAACTTGCCGAAGCTGTCGGGGTGCCGGTGGCAACATCATCACTGATGCAGGTGGCGATGGTCAATGCGATCCTGCCGCAGGGAAAGCGCGCCGGCATTCTGACGATTTCTGCGTCAAGCCTGACGCCGCTGCACCTGGCAAAGGCGGGTGTGCCGGATGGGACGCCGGTCGGCACCACGGAAGGCGGCAAGGAATTCACCCGTGCCATTCTCGACAACGAGTTCGCGCTTGATGTGGAATTGGCACGGCAAGACAATGTGGATGCCGCTCTTGCGCTCAAGGCAGGCAATCCCGAAATTGGCGCGCTGGTGCTCGAATGCACCAACATGATCCCCTATGCCGCCGATATCCGCGCAGCTACCGGTCTGCCGGTGTTCTCCATCTACAATTTCGTCTGCTGGTTCCAGTCAAGCCTCGTGCCGTGCCGTTTTGGCTGAACGAAACACGGCGCAGCAATTGTCCCTTCCGAGGGATCAGCGTGCCGTGTCAGCGATGGAAGGGTTTTTTGCGTTCTGGGGCTGCTCACGCGAAGCTGAAATCGCCGCTATGGGCTTCAAGCTCGGCCTGCGTCACGCCATAGAAGGTGATGGCGTCAGCACCGAAGGCTATCGTCACGTTTGTTCCGCCGTCATACAGTGTGAAATCCGAAAATTGCGTGAGACCAGCGACCGAGTTGAACCGCACCGCGTCAACACCAAGCTCGAAGTCATAGACCGCGTCAAAGCCCCAGCCTGCATCGAATTCGAACGTGTCGGTAGCACCGTCATACATGCCCGGCATTGCGCCCCACATAAGGTCGTTCTGGGTGCCGCCATTGATCGTGTCAGCGCCATTGCCGCCAAACAGGAAATCGCCTTCCGAGCCGCCGAAGATGTGGTCATCACCTTCCTGGCCGAACGCGACGTCGCCATTCGCCTCGCCATAGATCCAGTCATTGTCGTCTTCGCC
>JAGRLM010000213.1 GCA_020441795.1 Nitratireductor sp. | reverse complement strand
GGAAAACACCAAACCTGCTTGATTGAACCTCATGTTCCTGCCGTTCTTTCTTCAGCTGAAGGTCGCCAAGGTTCCCGTGACATTGCGGGAATATCTGACGCTGCTTGAAGCGATGGAAAAGAATCTCGTGCAGTTCGACGTCGAAGGGTTTTACTATCTGGCACGATCGGCACTGGTGAAGGACGAGCGTCACCTCGACCGCTATGACCAGGTTTTCGCCCATGTATTCCGGGGCCTTGAAGCGGTTTCTGGCGCGCCAGATGCAGCGCAGGTCCGGGAACTGCCTGAAGAGTGGTTGAAGAAGCTCGCCGAGAAGCATTTGAGCGAGGAGGAAAAGGCGCTGGTTGAATCGCTTGGTGGTTGGGACAAGCTGATGGAGACCCTGAAAAAGCGCTTGGAAGAACAGCACAAACGCCATCAGGGCGGCTCGAAAATGATCGGCACTGCGGGCACGTCACCCTTTGGTGCCTATGGCTACAATCCCGAAGGTGTCCGCATCGGCCAGCAGGAAAGCCGGCATCGCCGTGCGGTCAAGGTCTGGGACAAGCGCGAATTTCGCAATCTTGATGACAGCGTTGAAATCGGTACGCGCAATATCAAGGTAGCGTTGAAGCGCCTGCGCCGCTGGGTACGGGAAGGCGCGCATGAGGAGCTTGACCTCAACGGCACGATCCGCGCTACCGCCGAGCATGGCTATCTGGACGTGAAGACACGACCGGAACGGCGCAATGCGGTCAAGGTTCTGCTGTTTCTCGACAATGGCGGCTCGATGGATGATCATGTGCGGGTGGTCGAGGAACTATTCTCGGCAGCGCGCACCGAACTCAAACATCTTGAGCATTTCTATTTCCACAATTGCCTTTATGAGGGTGTGTGGAAGGATAATCGCAGACGCCATTCCGACGTGATCCCGACCATGGACATTCTCCACACCTATGGTCCCGACTACAAGGTGATCGTGGTTGGAGATGCCGCAATGAGTCCGTGGGAAATCATCCAGCCGGGCGGCTCGGTCGAGCACTGGAATGCAGAATCAGGCGAAGTGTGGATGCGACGATTGCTCGAAAAGTGGAAACATGCGGTCTGGATCAATCCCGTTCCCGAGCATGCATGGCGCTATACGCAGTCTACCCAGATGCTCAACAAGCTTATGGGCGGACGCATGTATCCGCTCACGCTGGCCGGGCTTGATGGCGCGATGAAGGAGCTGTCGCACTAATACGGTTTTTTCCGGTATTATCCGACCAGCACGGCGTCCCTGCCCGCCTGCATCCACTTTTCAATCAGTTCCTTCAGCCTGTCCGGAGACACGGGCTTCGACATGTAGTCGTCCATTCCGGCACCCATGCATTTCTCGCGATCACCCTTGATGGCATGGGCCGTGATGCCAATGATGGGCGTGTGCAAGGGAAGACTGGATTCAAGTAATCGAATTTTGGCGGTGGCCTCCAACCCGTTCATTTTGGGCATGGAAACGTCCATCAGCATGATCTGTGGCTGATGACGCTGATACAATTCCACCGCCTCTTCACCATTTCGCGCAATCACGAAACTGTAGCCGGTCTGATTGATGATCTGGGTGAAGACGATCTGGTTGACCTCGTTGTCTTCGGCCACAACGATGTCAACATTCGAAGTCGACGGCTGTGCTGCGACAGATGAAACAGGCTCTGATGCGGCGGTCTCGCTTGTCGCAGTTTCCGGTTTTTCAGGAACCACCGGGGTTTCAACTGCCACCGGCCGTGGCTTCCTGCCTTCGGCGTTTTCGCCCAGCACCTCGACGATTGTCTCGAGCAGCAGCGACGAGCGGGCTGGTTTGGTAAGGTGCGCTTCGACGCCCAACGACTTGAAGCTGCGCCCGTCCTGGGTCTGGTCCACCGAT
Organism: Nitratireductor sp.; assembly: GCA_020441795.1. GTDB lineage: Bacteria > Pseudomonadota > Alphaproteobacteria > Rhizobiales > Rhizobiaceae > BOKV01. The sequence goes on along the minus strand of JAGRLM010000213.1, from coordinate 7,540 downwards.
GTCAGCATGATGATGGGAACCGAGTTGAAGCGGTCATCTGCGCGCAGTTGTGCTGCCACATCGGCACCGGTCAATTCCGGCATGTGGTAGTCGAGAATGATGAGGTCGATTGCCAAGCCGTGCGCATGGACCGCTTCCAGCAGACCAAACGCCTGGGCACCGCCATCGCAAGCCGCAGCATCAAAACGCCATGCCGACAACTGCTCCATGAGGATAGCACGATTGACCATGTTGTCGTCGATGACGAGCACCCTTGAACCGGTCATGTCGGTTGGCACCCGGCGCTTTCGCGCGGCTTCGCCATGCACCGGCAAGGTTATGGTGAAGTGGAAAACCGACCCCTCGCCCAGCGTACTTTCCACGCCAATGCTTCCGCCCATCAATTCAACAAGCGAGCGGGCAATCGACAGGCCAAGGCCGGTGCCCTCATGCTTTCGTGTGGCGGATGTGTCAGCCTGGCTGAACTTGTCGAAAATGGTCGCAAGCTTTTCGTCGGGAATACCAATGCCGGTATCCTCGATGCGCATATTGAGGACAGTGCTCGAATTGGCGTTTCCATCGGTGCTCGTCTCGCCGGTCACGTCCACCAGCACATGCCCCTGTTCGGTAAACTTGACCGCATTGCCAAGAAGATTGGTGACGATCTGGCGGATACGGCCAACATCGCCGACAAACATTTCCGGCAGGGACGGGTCCACCCTCACCGCCAGTTCCAGGTCCTTTTCCGCAACGCGGGATGATACCAGCGTTGCCACATCCTCGATGGCTTCGGCCAGCGAGAAGGGTGCCGGATCAAGCGCCATCTGGCCCGCATCAATCTTCGAAAAATCGAGAATGTCGTTGATGATCGTAAGCAGGGATGCGCCGGACTTGACGATGATATCGGTGAAGGTGCGCTGCTTGGCGTCCAGTTCGGTCTTGGCGAGAAGCTCGGCCATTCCCATGACGCCGTTCATCGGGGTGCGAATCTCATGGCTCATATTCGCCAGGAATTCACTTTTTGCCTTTTCGGCAATTTCCGCGGCTTCCTTGGCCTGTGTGAGTTCAAGTTCGCGTTTCCTGGCGTCGGTGATGTCGGAATAGGTGACGACAACGCCGCCATTCCTGCGCGCCTTGGCATCAATGCGAAGCGACTTGCCGTTTGCAGTATTGCGCTCGAGCGAGTGCTCGATGCCCTGTGCGATCTGTTCGGAAACTTTTGCCAGCCGGGCTCTGGCTTCCTCGCCTTCGCCATAATCCCCGCGATCATGGAGGTAGCCAAGATAGTTCCGCCATTTCGTGCCAATCGCCAGGATTTCGGGTTCCACTCCCACCAGTTCAGCAACGCGATTGTTGGCAAATTCGATATTTTCCTGCCCCAGTATCATCAGCCCCTGGGCCATGGCGTCCGTCGCCTCGCCCAACATTTGCGATATCTGGGCATTTTCATGCATGGCATGCTTGAGTTCGGTAATATCGGTCAGGATGACGCAGATGGCCGGCTCGTCATTTTCATCCCTGATCCTGTTGATCTCGGTGCGGACCTTGCGAATTTCTCCGTCCCGCCCGGTGACATCCTCCTCGAAACTAACCGGAACGCCGGTTTGCAGGACTTCGAGCTCACGCGCTTCTATGACGGACGCCCTCTCGGCGTCGAACATGTCATTTGCCGATTTGCCAATCAGGTCTTCCTGCGAGTTGCCGAGGATTTCACAAAATGCCCGATTGAGCAGCCGGTATTTCAGGTTCTGGTCCTTGACCAGACAGGCAACCGACAGGCTGTCGAGTGTACCGACGGAAAGCTGGGCCTGCTGTCTGGCCTTGTGCATTTCGGTTACATCGGTGGTCGAGCCGACCAGATGCACCGTCCCGTCAGCGCCACGCAAGGCGCGCTTGCGGGCGATCTGGTAACCCGTGCTGCCATCAGACTTGGAAATCGTTTCCTCGATTTCACGGGTCTCCAGATTGGCAATGATTTCCTTGTCGTCTTCGGCAAACCTTTCGCCATCGGCGCCCATCAGTTCCTCGTCTGTGCGGCCAAATGCAGTATCCAGCGGCACACCGGTCAGGTCGGACCAACTCTGATTGACATAGATGATCTTGCGATCTTCCGATTTCGCATAAAGTGCAATCGGAACGTTGTCGATCAGCGATTTGAACACCTCATTCTGCTTCAGCGCATCGTTCAGGTTCTGCTCGCGCAACTTGCTTTCGGTAATTTCGCTGCGCATGCCGACAAACATTCCGTCTTCCGTGCGGTGGTCACGCACGAGCAGCCAGCGGCCGTCTGCCAGATGCTGTTCGCTCTCATGGAAGGGGAGCCAATGCTGGCGAATACGCTCCTCAATGAAACTCTCCCGCTCTTCGGCGGTAAGCTGCCATTGGTTGGTTTCAACGCCGGTTCGAATGATTGTGGCAAGCGGTGTCCCCGGCTCGTAAAGATGTGCCAGGTTTGGATAAAGTTTGCGATTGGCTTCGTTGCACATGACAAACCGGTCATCCTTGTCATAAATGACAATGGCCTCGCTCAGTTGGTCCAGCGCTGTCTTGAGCAGTTTGTTCGCATTTTCCAATTCCGCTCGGGCATTTACCGTCGCCATCTCCCCGGTGCGCGATTCGGTAATGTCGGTATAGGTGACGACCAGACCACCACCGGGCCTGCCCCTGGCCGAAACACGAACAAGGCGACCATTGCCAACCTTGCGGTCAAGCTCGTAATCCCGCCCCTTCTTCAGATTGTCGCTGATTGAATTAACCGCATTTTCTGCTTCCACATCCGAACCGAAGTCGCCACGCTTGCGGCAATATTCAACGAACTCCGAAACGCGAGTACCCGGCTCGACCAATTCTGAAGGAAGATCGAGAAGCTCTGCAGCGCGAGCGTTCGAATACACGATACACTCTGTGTCGAAGACAATGAGGCCCTGAGCCATTGCCTGCGTGGCTTCGGAAACGAGGGCGCGAAGTTCGCTGATTTCCTGCTCGCTTTGACGCAATTGGGAAACATCCTGATTGGTGCAGAAAATTATTGTCTCGTCTTCACCGAACCGGACAATGTCCTTTACCGTCCTGAAGTGACGCATGGCGCCACTATGGTCGAAAGTTTTCTCGTCTTTCTCTATGCGATTGCCCGACATGAGCAATTCGCGGTCGTCCTTGATGAATTTTTCAGCGAATTCGGCTGGATGAAAATCCAGGTCGGAAAAACCCGTGCACTCTTCAACACTCAGACCGTTGAAGTCGGCATTGGCCTGATTGACATAGATGGATACCAGATCCTTGTTCTTGAAGAACAGTGGCGATGGCAGCTTGTCGAGGATTCCGAACAGCAAATCAATTGTTGCGTCTTTTCCATAGGTTTCAATGATTGCCTTGCGAATAGACTGCATCATTCCCCCGCTGCAGTTGCGCCCAGACAAAAAATTGTCTGATACCTTAATTTCCAGCGGCCAATATGGCTATTGATGGTTAATGGCGGGTAAGCGGCAGAATCAAAAAAGGCCGCGAAACGCCGCGGCCTTCTGAAAAATCTCGTGGGATGACTGAATTCAGCGGCGAAGCCGCTCAACCGTCTGCCACAAGGCTGGGAGCAGGCATGAAGCCAGGACCAGTTTTACGAGTTCGCCAGGGAGGAAGGGCACAATACCTGCCTGGAAAGCGGCACTTGCGCCGATGGTTGTTCCCGTCTTGGCCGAGACAAATGCAAATGCAAGCCATGCAAAACCCATCGCCAACAACACCAGGTCAGCGACCAGCATGGTTGCGAACAATTTGAACGGATTGCGGCTGAGGCCCTTGTCAGCGGCAAAACCGATAATGGCGGCCGCCACGACGAAACCTGCAAGAAAGCCGGCGGTGGGACCAGCAAAATAAGCGGGGCCAGCCGCAGCACCTGCGAAAACGGGCAGTCCTGCAAGGCCCTGCGCCAGATATAGCATTACCGTTGCCACGCCGAGGCGCAGGCCGAATGATGCCGCAATCACCAGGATTGCCAGCGTCTGCAGCGTCATTGGAACCGGCCAGAAAGGTACCTGGGTCTTGGCAGCGAGGGTAATGAGCATGGTGCCTGAAACTGCCAGGAATGCGTACCAGGCATAGCGAATTGCCGGGCGTTGCGATGCCACGGTTTCGACAATCGAAGTTCCGCTTGCGAGTGTTGTCATTTCTTTCTCCAAACACTGTAACAATGGTTTGGACCGGTATATTGGGTATGGGCAGGCTCCGCAAGCGAGGCATGGGAGCAAGTTGTGCATTGCAGGTGGTAGGCAGGAGCGGGTGATGGCGTCGGATCAAGGCAAAGAAACGAAGATCGATTTCCGCACCGAGTTCGAGCCGCATCATGGCGAGGCTGTTCGTGTCCACGAAAATGTGCTTCGGGTAACCTGCGCCAATTCAGGTCCGTTCACCTTCCATGGCACGAATTCCTACATTCTGGGTTCGAAAAGCGTTGCCGTGATTGATCCGGGACCGACGGATGAAAACCATTTGCAGGCGCTACTCAATGGCATTGATGGACGCGACGTATCCCATATCGTGGTCACGCATACGCATGTCGATCATTCGCCGCTGTCGCGTGAGCTCGCGCGGATTACCGGCGCACCGATCCTGGCGGAAGGTCGGCATCGGGCTGCGCGTGAGCTGCACCTTGGCGAGACCAATGTGCTTGACGCTTCGGCAGACAGGGAATTCGAGCCAGACCATGTCCTGAGCCATGGCGATCGCATCAACGGCGATGGCTGGACGCTGGAGGCAGTGTTCACCCCCGGGCACACCGAAAACCACATGTCATTCGCGCTCCTGGGCGAGGATTTGATTTTTTCCGGCGACCATGTCATGGCCTGGGCAACCTCGATTGTCGCGCCACCCGACGGCTCGATGCGAAACTACATGGCTTCCCTGCAGACCTTGATGGAGCGCGATGAAAGCCGATATCTGCCGGGGCATGGCGGATTGCTGAACAATTCCCGTGAATTCGTGCGGGCCTTGCGCGCCCACAGGATCATGCGTGAAAGCGCTATCCTTTCACGAATTCGCGCAGGCGAGCGAACCATTCCAGGGATCGTGAAGGTCATCTACAAGGATACCGATCCAAGACTGCATGGCGCAGCCGCCCTCTCCGTTCTTGCACATATCGAGGACCTGATGGACAAGGCCCGCATCAGCAGCGATGGCCCGCCATCGCTGGATGGTGAATATGAAATAGCGGAGTGATTGGGCGGACCTGCTTCAGCCCTCACCGGCAATGCCAAGCAATGCCGTATCAAGATCGGCCAGAAAATTCTCGATGATTGCCGCATTCGAGCCGAAATCATGCGCGCCGAAGCGCGATGACGAGCGCATGTCGACAAGGGTGGATTCCTCCTCGGCCTGAATCTTGATGACGATGTCATGGCGGAAGCCGAATATCATGCTTGCCGCCTCAGCCTCGATCTCGAACTCGAGCGGAGCACCGGCATCGGCCACCGCATCATCGGAAGCCGGCTTCTCGTTCTTTTTCGGCTTGCCCGACGTTACTTTCGGCAAACCGGTTGCGGTTTCGGACGCTGCATCGGCTGCGGAACCGGCAACAAGGTCCTTGGCCTGATCGACAAGCGGCACGCCACGCTCCGCAAGCACTTTCCAGCCACGGTCCGCAACAAGTTCACGCACCGCTGCCAGGATACGCTCTGCGCCCGCATTGTAGCGCCTTGAGCCGATCTTGGGATAATCGCTGAGGATCTGCTCGGAATAGGCCGCGTCGTAATTGGCAAAGGCATTCATGCCCTCACTCTTGCCCGCCTCGCGCAATTTCTCTGCAGCAACATATTGCGGCGGATCAAACGGATTGGTTGAAATGTCGGCGAGGCGTGGATTGTCTACAGCGAGCCAACCTTGCCACAGGAACGGCAGCAACATCAGCAGGGAAAGCATGACACCGCGAATGGTGGCCTTGCCGCCGCGATAGCCCAGATTCCACAAGTCCAGCAGCGCCCGCAGGCCCAACGCCAGGGAAGCAAGCAACATCAGCAAGCCGACGAACAGCAGCCAGTAGAGCTGCGGGGTGGTAACATTGCCGAACCGGTGGAGGAGGATTGCCAGCAGCAGATAGGGAATCGAGATCAGCGCAAGCCGCTGGCACCAGCGTGCCGCCATCGACCATCTGCGTTCGTAATACCCTGCCATTGTTCCATCTCCGCCGATTCACCGATCCGGGTGGCGCATAAACTAGCGGTTTTGTCTGCCCTCTGGAAGCACTGCCACCTGTTGCGGAAAAATGGCGGGAATTACCTTTTTTCTGCCCAAGAATCGCCCCTCCAGCCAGTTCAAACTTGGATGGCTCGAAGGGAGACAAGACCATGACCGAAATCGAACCCGCAAACCTGCGTTCAGCAGGAGGGCCTGCCGCGTTGCAGCGCGCCATAGGCAATCTCTTTGGCGAGAGCGATGGCATCGAAGCAAGCTCCGACAGGTTTTTTGAACTCGCCTGGCGCGCGGCAGAGCATGCCGGATGCGAACTCCTGTTTGAAATTCCACCGGTTCTCTTCGGAAGCGCTGCGGGTCGCGCGGCTGCAATCCGCTGCCGTGAGGAAAGCGAAAGCCCGTTATTGTTCATCGTCCTAGATCTTGATCAGGGGTCCATGCGCCTGATGAGGGGCGATGAGGCACCCGAACGGGTTATCGATTTCACACTCGCTTATGCTGGCGTTCTGAGCCTTATCCGCAATGACAGCAGGATTATCGCTCCCTTGCTGCAATAGCTGCGAATTGCGGCAATAGCAGCAGGTCATCAAGACTTGCAATCACATGATCCGCGTGACCAGCGAGTTGATCCGCGTCCGCCATACCGGTGGTAACCGCCACGCCAACGGCTCCCGCGGCGCGCGCAGCGGCCATGTCATGGGTGCTGTCCCCGACCATGACAATCCGGTCTGGCGCCACACCCAGATGTCTGGCGAAGGCGTTGACCATGCCGGGACCAGGCTTCGCACCATGGCCAGAATCATACCCTGCAATGAAGCTGAGGCGATGGTGAATCGAGGCCGCTTGCGCCTGTGAGCGGGCATTGGCCTCCGCGTCATTCGTGGCGATGCCGGCAGCAAGTCCTACCCTTTCCAGTCTATCCAGCACCGGCAGAACCGTCGGGAACAAGGTCGCGGTATCGCGACAATGGCGCTCGAACAGACCGTCGATTCGGGAATGGAAGGCAGCATCATCGGCGATTTTGAGGATTGGTGCCCAACAGGCTGCTATGTCTGCTGCACAACCGGCAATCACGATGGAGGTTGGCTGGAACGCCACGCGCCCGATATCAAAATCCACCGAATCCCCAAGCGCCCTCGCCAGATCGAAGTCACCATTTGCCAATTCCAGAACGGTGCGTGCGCAGGCCGGGGCAAATGTCTTTTCAAAGTCGAATAGCGTTCCATCCTTGTCGAAAAGAACGCCTGCAATTTCATCGGCCATCTTGCATCTCCGGCACTGGCAATCCGCGAAGGGCATTTATGCCAGCCTGCAGGCGATGGACAAACGCTTTTCGCAAGCATCGTGATTGCAACAGCAAAAAGGACGCATATGATGGCGT
>JAGRLM010000212.1:14048-17413 GCA_020441795.1 Nitratireductor sp. | reverse complement strand
CGTTCCTGCTGCCGAACGATCCCGATGCCAAATTGCTGATGATCTGTACCGGTACGGGATCGGCACCGTTTCGGGCCTTCACCATGCGCAGACAGAGGTCTGGTTCTACCGCGGGCGGCATGACATTGTTCTTCGGTGCGCGTAGCGCCAAATCGCTTCCGTATTTCGGGCCGCTCAACAAGGTGCCTGATCATATCCTTAAAAAGCATCTCGTATTCAGCCGGGCGGAAGGCCAGCCCCGGACCTATGTCCAGGACGCGATGATGCAGGAGCAGGATGCAATAGCTGAACTTCTTGGCGATCCGGCGACGCATGTCTATGTCTGCGGCCTGAAAGCGATGGAAATCGGCGTCGAGGAGGCGCTGGCCAATATTGCAGAAGCTACAGGCCAGCAATGGATCGCGCTGCGTGACGCGATGCGCAGCGAAGGCCGATACCATGTGGAGACCTATTGATGGCCGCAACAGAAAATCCGTTGCTGCCGGATGATCTGGCGGCACCGCAAATTCCCTTTGTTCATCGCGTGCGCGTTACCTGGGCGGATTGTGATCCGGCCCGCATCGCCTATACAGCACGCATTCCGTATTTTGCGCTTGATGCCATTGATGCCTGGTGGGAACATGCCATCGGGATTGACTGGTTCCGCGCAAATGTCGACCGCGATCTGGGAACGCCATTCGTGCATCTGTCGGTGGATTTCCGCTCGCCTGTCACGCCGCGCCATCCGTTGATCTGTGAAGTGCGGATGATCCGGCTTGGCGAAAGCTCGATCCGGTTTTCGGTCCATGGGTCGCAGGATGGGGTGCTGTGTTTTGAAGGCCAGTTTGTCGAGGTTTTCGTCGAGGCCGCAGCCCATCGCAAAATTCCCGTACCTGCGGAATATCGACCGCGTTTGACAGCCTTTCTGGCCGTGTAGGCAGGGATCGAGGCGGCGGAAATATATTGCATAAGCGTGCTGATGCTCTAAAGTTTGTGCATTATGTTTCACAACAACCGCGATTCCCGTTCCCATGAATGAAATCACCAATTTTCGTGGCGATGTGGTTGCCGGGGCCGGGGATGAGGCCTCCCGGGAGGTCGATGCCTTTGTCGCCATGGTTGGCGAGCGGGTGCGTGCCGCACGGCAAAGGCGGGGCATGGCGCGGCGCGTATTGTCGGAGCTTTCAGGCGTTTCGCAGCGCTATCTGGCGCAACTCGAAAATGGCGGCGGCAATATCTCGATCGCGCTTCTCTACAGGGTTGCCAATGCGCTTGACCACCGGATCGAATGGCTGGTCGGCGAAGAGGATCCGTGGTCTTCGGATACTGCGCAACTCTCGCAATTATATCGTTCCGCAACTGCCGAGCAGCGGCAACGGGTTATGCAAATTCTCAATCCCGCCCGACCGGCGCAATTGCGCCGCCAGCGCATCTGCCTGATCGGATTGCGCGGGGCCGGAAAGTCGACACTCGGCAGGATGTTGGGCGAAGACCTTTCGGTACCCTTTGTTGAGCTCAACCGCGAGATCGAGGAACAGGCGGGAATGCCAGTTGACGAGGTGATGGCGCTGTATGGTCAGGAAGGATATCGTCGGCTGGAGCGCCAGGCGCTGGAGCGGATTGTCGCGACCAGCGACGCGGTGGTTCTTGCCGTTGCCGGGGGAATTGTCTCGGAGCCGGAAACCTTTGGCTTCCTGACCCGCAATTTCCATACGGTGTGGCTGAAAGCAATGCCTGAGGAGCATATGCGACGGGTGCGCGAGCAGGGCGACGAGCGGCCGATGGCAGGAAATCCGAAAGCAATGGAAGAACTCAAATCCATCCTGACCAGCCGCGAGGTGGTCTATGCCAGGGCAGAGACAACCGTGGACACTTCCGGCAGGACGCTGGAGCAGTCACGTCAGGATCTCGCCAAGGCCGTCTCGGCCCTTGGGATATTCTGAAACTCAACTGCGCAGGCGTTTGCCTTCCGGATCGAATGGCGGCTTGTCGAGAACCCGTGCCGTGTGGTTTTGCCCAAGAATAGCGACATGCACCGTGTCGCCCGGCTTTGCGGTTCCTGCCTTGAGATAGCCAAGCGCCAGTGATTTGCCGACGGAATAGCCATAAGCACCCGATGACACCTGACCGGCAGGAGTGCCATCGGTGAGGAAAACCGGCTCGCCGCCGGTTGCATCGGCAATGGTTGCATTAATCTCGAACATGACCAGGCTTTCGCGAGGCGCATTTTCACGGATCTTTTCCCAGGCAGCCTTGTTGAGGAATTCCTTGTCCGCCTTGACGAGGCGGTCGAGACCCGATTCCTGTGGCCAGTATTCCGGGGAATATTCGCGGCCCCAGCTGCCATAACCCTTTTCGACGCGCAGGCTCATCAATGCCCGACTGCCAACGGGGCCTGCGCCAAATTCCCTGCCGGCTTCAAGAAGGGCGGAATAAAGCGCCACCTGGTCACCAGCGGCACAGTGCAGTTCCCAGCCAAGATCACCGGTAAAGGATACGCGGATGGCGACCACGTCAACGCCAGCAACCGTGATGCGTTTCGAGCGCATGAAAGGGAAATCCTCGTTCGCAAGGCTCTCATTGGTGAGACGCTGCAACAATTCACGTGATGTGGGGCCAGCGACGTTGAAGCCGCACATGGCCTCGGTCGACGAAGCGAAGCTGGTTCCGTCAGGCAGGGGGATTGCCTTGAAAAAGCGCTGGTGGAACCGCTCGGCCATGCCGGAGCCAACGATCATGAATTCGTCTTCGCCAAGGCGGGTAACGGTGAAATCGCCTGCGACGCCACCGCGCTTGCCGATCAGCGGCGTCAGGCAGGAGCGGCCAATTGCACCTGGCATGCGGTTGGCGAAAAGCGCGTTCAGCCAGCTTTCCGCACCCGTTCCCTTGACCGAATATTTCGCGAAGTTGGAAATGTCGATGATGCCAGCGCTCTCGCGCAGCATTCTTACTTCGCGGCCAACCGGTTCCCACCAGTTCTGGCGTGTGAAGCCGATGGTTTCCTCGCGCGGCTCGCCATCTGCTGCGAACCACAACGGGTGTTCCCAGCCGAAATTGAGGCCGAAAACGCCGCCCATCTGCTTTTGCATTTCATATGCCGGACGAGTGCGGACCGGGCGACCGGCTGTCCTTTCCTCATTGGGAAAGTGAATCTTGAAGCGGTGCGAATACTGGTCCTGAACGCGGGCCCTTGTGAAGGCCTTGCCGGCCCAGTGGCCGAAGCGGGCCATGTCCCAGCCGAACATGTCGAGTGTCGGTTCGCCCTCGACCATCCATTCTGCAGCGAGCTTGCCAATGCCGCCTGACTGCGAAAAGCCGGGAATGATGCCATTGGCGCAGAAGTAGTTGGTGAGTTCCGGAACGGGGCCGAACAGGATGGCGCTGTC
>JAGRLM010000212.1:10453-13986 GCA_020441795.1 Nitratireductor sp. | reverse complement strand
GGCACGCGGTCGATGGCGCGCATCATGTTTTCTTCGATCCGTTCGAGATCGTCGGGGAAAAGCTCGTGGCCGAAATCCATCGGTGTGCCGTTTTCGGCCCAGAAACGCATGTCACGCTCATAGGCGCCAATGAGCAGGCCAAGCCCTTCCTGGCGCAGATAGTATTCGCCATCGCGATCAGCTACCGATGGCAGGCGGCGATCCATCGCGGCGATTTCGGGAATGGTTTCCGTCACGAAATACTGGTGTTCGGTTGGCAGCAACGGCAATTCGATACCTGCCATGGCAGCAACCTCGCGCCCCCAAAGTCCGGCTGCATTGATGACCCATTGCGTGTGGATGTCACCCTTGTCGGTACGCACGATCCAGCTTCCGTCAGGTTGTTGTTCGGTGGCCGTGACAGGCGTGAAGCGGTGGATTTCCGCGCCGCGTTGGCGCGCACCTGTTGCATAGGCCGCTGTCACGCCGGAAGGGTCGACATTGCCACCCTCGGGTTCATACATGATGCAGCGGATGCCGTCGAAATCGACCAGCGGATGCAGTCGCTCGGCCTCGTCGCGGCTGACTTCATAAAAGTTCATCTTGTAGCGACGCGCCTTGGCCTCCTGGAGGCGCAGCTGGTGTTCGCGCGCTTCGGTCTGGGCAAGATAGAGCGAGCCCGGCTGGAAGATGCCGCAACCCTGCCCGGTTTCGGCTTCGAGTTCCTTGTACAGCCCCATCGTATAATGCTGCAGGCGGCTGATATTGGTCGAATCGTGCAGGCCGTGAATATTGGCCGCTGCATGCCAGGTCGAGCCCGATGTCAGTTCATTGCGCTCCAGCAAAACGCTTTCCGTCCAGCCAAGTTTTGCAAGATGGTAGAGGATTGAACATCCGATAACGCCGCCGCCGATCACGACTGCCTGGGCATGTGTGCGCATTCACCGTTTCCTTGAACAAGGGGCCGAAACAGGGTCATTGATCCGGCCGAAATCACGACCGGAAACCAAGTTTAGGGACTGGCGGGATTTGCCGAAAGTTCCAAACCCGACGCAAAGCGAAGCTTTTGCGCGACAGCAGCGGAATTCCGCCTCAGACGGTGCGCAAATATAGCTGCCGGTCTATGTCGCTGACTTCTGCCATGAAGGTCTGCATCTCCTGGCGCTTGAAGGTGGAATAAATCCTGCGAAAGGTCTCACCGAAGCAATCGGCAACAAAGTCGGAACCGGCGAAGGCATCGAGCGCCTTGCCCCAGTCTGCGACCACTCCGTCAGCGGACTTTTCCGCATAGGCGTTTGCCGGGGCTTGTGGCAACGGTTGGAGCCGGTTTTCAATTCCATGCAACATGCCGCCCAGTACAGCGGCTGCGGCGAGGTATGGATTTGCATCGGCACCACATAGCCGGTGCTCGACATGGCGAGTGGCCGCCGGACCGGCAGGAATTCGGAATGTCACCGTGCGGTTGTTGATGCCCCAGTTCAGCGCGACGGGCGCATAGCTGCGGCTTTGGTAGCGGCGATAGGAATTGGCATTGGGGGCGAAGATCGCCATGCAATCAGCTGCCGTGTCGTGCATTCCGGCAATCGCATTGCCAAGAAGCGGCGAACCCTGCGGCAGATCGGAAGCAAAAAGGTTGGTGCCGGTTTCGTCCTCGATGCTTGCATGGATATGCATGCCGCATCCGGCAAATTGCGAGAACGGCTTTGCCATGAAGGTGGCAAGCATGGAATGGCGGTCAGCAACCGCCTTGATCAAACGCTTGAAGGCAATTGCCTCATCCACGGCCTGAAGTGCATTGGCGCGATGGCGCAGCGTGATTTCGTACTGGCCCGGCGCATATTCGGAAATTGCCGTTTCGGCAGGGATCCCCTGGATGTCGGCGAAATGATATACCTCATCAAAGAATCCCCGCATCGCCTCCAGTTCGGTGACGCCATAGACCTGAGTCTTGTCATTTGGCAGGCCATTCTGGAGACCGGCGGCAACGAGTTCGCCCTTGGAGGCGAAGGCTGCCTTGTCGAGCAGGTAGAATTCCAGTTCGACTGCGATCACCGGCACCATGCCGCTTTGCGAGAAGCTTGAAACCACCTGCTGCAGTTTCAGGCGTGGATCGGGTGGTTCGATCGGCAGGCCGCAATCCTCACCGAATGACAGTAATAGTTGCGCGGTGTTTTCATGCCAGGGGCAGCGTTTGAGGCTTTGGGCGACGGGAAATGCCCGACAATCCATGTCGCCGATATCCCAGACCAGTCCGGTTTCCGGCACATCCTCGCCATTGATATCGAGCGACAGGATCGAGCTCGGCAATGGCCTGCCATCGCGATAAATCGCTTCCATCTCATGGCGACGCGCAAGTTTGCCTCGGGCAATGCCGTTGATGTCGGTGGCAATCAGCGTGAACCATTCGATATCGGGATGGCTGGCCAGAAAGGTCTGCAGTTCTTCGATATTGGCGCGCATTCAGATGGCCTTCTCTTTCGCCAGCATGGTCAGGAATTCATCCAGGAGGCCGGCAAGCTGATCGACCGCGGCGGGCGTTGTCTGCGGTGCAATCAGCATCATGTTGTGAAAAGGGGTGATGAGAACCCCGCGATTGAGCATAAAGAGGTGGATTGCCCTTTCGAGCGGATCGTTGAACGCAGCTTCGGCCTCGCGCCCGGTGCGCGGTGGCGTGGGGCAGAACTGGAACTCCACGCGAGCGCCGATTTGCGTGACGCACCATGGAGCGCCATGCCGGGCAATGACCTCGCGCAGTGATGCCGCAAGCCTTTCGGCAAGGCTGGTCATGTGCGAATAGGCTTCCTGCGTCATCACGGATTGCAGATTGGCGCGCATGGCATGCATGGCAAAGGCATTGGCCGACAAGGTGGTGCCAATACCGCTATGCCCGTGTCCATCACCATGGGAAACAGCCTGGCGCGAATTCGACATGGCCTCTGCCATTTCTGCGGTTAAACCATAAACCGATGCGGGAATGCCACCGGCAACCGGCTTGCCCATGACCAGGAAATCTGGTTCCAGTCCAAACGCCCTTGTATAGCCGCCGGGACCGGTGCTGATTGTATGAGTCTCGTCGATGATGAGCAGCGTTCCGTGCTTTCGGGTCAGCGAGCGGATGGCATCGTGAAAGCCGGGGTCGGGCATTACCATGCCGATATTTGTCATGGCCGGTTCGCAAAGCAGTGCTGCTACGTCGCCTTTTTCCAGTGCTGCCTCAAGGGCTGCAAGGTCATTGAACTCGATAACGCGCGTGGTCTGCGAATAATCAGTGACCTGTCCGACAAGGCCCGGGCGCGCAACCGTCCTGCCGTCCTTCAGTCGCACCATGCAATCATCCACCGTGCCGTGATAGCAACCGTCGAATACCAGCAGCACCGAACGTCCCGTCACGGCCCTTGCCCATCGGATTACGGCACGGTTGGCATCCGTAGCGGTTGCGGCAATCTGCCAATATGGCAGGCCAAAGCGGCTGGCGAGTTCATGCGACACGACAATCGCGTCTTCGCCCGGCAACATGGTGGTGTAGCCGCGGGAAGACTGTTCGGCGATTGCCT
>JAGRLM010000212.1:0-10380 GCA_020441795.1 Nitratireductor sp. | reverse complement strand
ATTGCCGTCGACATCGGTGATGCTGGCGCCGGAAGCGGAAGCGACGAAGAGCGGATAGGGCGTTGACCAATCGGCCATCCAGTGCATTGGCACGCCGCCGTAGAGGTGTTTTTCTGCCTCTTTGGCCAGAATGCCGGATTTCGGATTTGCAGCAGTGAATAGCGAGCGCTCGTCCTCAATGATCGAAGCAAGGCTGTAGTGGTCAACGGATTGGGCGTTGCGGCTCATGAATGGTCTCGTGGCAATTGGTTCTGGTCCGATCTATCAGCACCGTTGAAAAGCGACAAGCTTGGGATATTGCAAGGGCGCAATGCGGGCACTATCGTCGGCAGTGAAACTTGGAAATGGCAGGAATCGCATGAGTGAAGTGGCAAATATCGAACGGCGTGGTGCAATTGGAATAGTGACGATCGACAATCCGCCGGTAAACGCACTTTCCCATGCGGTTCGAAGCGGTCTGGCGCAAAGCGTGGAAACCCTGGCAAATGACGATGATGTCAAGGCAATCGTCATTCATTGCGCAGGCCGGACCTTTTTTGCCGGGGCAGACATCCGCGAGTTCAACAGCGCGCCGCAGGCGCCGCATCTGCCCGAAGTCATCCAGCAGATCGAGGATTGTCCCAAACCGGTGATTGCTGCCCTGCATGGCACGGCATTGGGCGGAGGCTGCGAGGTTGCGCTTGGATGCCATTACCGAATTGCTGCTCCATCAGCCAAACTCGGCCTGCCGGAAATCAAGCTGGGTTTGTTGCCGGGTGCCGGTGGAACACAACGCATGCCGCGCCTGATCGGGGCACGGGCCGCGCTTGACCTGATCGTTTCAGGTGAACCGATAGGCGCAAGGAAGGCGCTCGACGCGGGCATGATCGACGCCATTGCTGATGGCGACATTCTGGAAGAAGCAATCGGGTTTGCGCAAACGCTGGTCGACACTGCAAAGCCGGTTCGCAAGATCAGTGGCGAGCATGAATGGACCGATCGCGACCGCGCCGCCATTGCCGAGTTCGATGCCCATGCGGCGGCTCTGGTTGAACGAAAGCGCGGTCTGGATGCGCCGCGTGCCTGTGTCGAATCCGTCCGCAACTCGCTCATTCTGCCATTTGCGCAGGGCATGAGGCGTGAGCGCGAATTGTTCATGGAACTGAAGAACGGAACGCAGTCTGCTGCTCAGCGGCATTTGTTCTTTGCAGAGCGCGCCGCCCTGAAGATCAAGGACATGCCGCGCGATGTAAAGGCGCTGCCAATCGCAAAAGCCGCTGTCCTGGGATCAGGCACCATGGGCGGCGGGATTGCCATGAATTTTGCCAATGCCGGTATTCCGGTCACGATCATTGATCCGGCTGCCGACGCGCTGGAACGCGGCCTTGCCACTATCCGCAAGAATTATGAGCGCTCTGCCCAGCGCAGCGGCAAGGGGGCGGATTGGGTCGATGCCAGGATGGCGCTGATCACGCCCGCCGGGGACATGGAAGCTGCAGGTGATGCTGATCTGGTGATCGAGGCGGTTTTCGAGGACATGGCCTTGAAGAAGGAGATTTTCGCCCGGCTTGACGCCATAACCAAGCCGACGGCAGTTCTTGCCACCAACACTTCGACGCTCGACATCAACGAGATTGCCAGTGCCACCTCGCGTCCGCAATCGGTCGTGGGAATGCATTTCTTCTCGCCAGCCAATGTCATGCGGTTGCTGGAAGTGGTGCGTGCAGAAAAGACAGGATTCGAGGCGTTGGCCACTGCCATCGCCATCGGTCAGAAGATCGCGAAAATCCCGGTGACGGTAGGAGTATGCCACGGCTTTGTCGGCAACCGGATGCTGTATGCGCGTGGCGCCCAGGTCGAGCGCCTGCTGGTTGAAGGCGCTTCACCGCAGGCAATCGATTCCGTGCTTGTCAAATTCGGATTTCCGATGGGGCCTTGTGCGATGGGAGACCTTGCAGGCCTTGATGTCGGTTGGCGCGCGCGCAAGCAGGCGGGCAGGGTTGCGCCGGTGGCAGACGCGATCTGCGAGCTCGGCCGTTTCGGCCAGAAGACCGGCCAGGGCTACTATATCTATCGTGAGGGCTCGCGACGCGGCGAAGCTGATCCCGAGATTGATGCCCTGATCCGGCAGGTTGGCGAAATGCTTGGTGTCAAGCGCCGCGAGATCAGCGAAAGCGAGATCCATGAAAGGTTGATCTTTCCAATGGTCAATGAGGGGGCAAGAATCCTCGATGAGGGAATTGTCGTGCGCTCCAGCGATATCGATGTGATCTGGATNNTACGGCTATGCCTGGCCGGTACAGCATGGCGGGCCAATGTTCCATGCAGACCAGATCGGATTGAAAAAGGTTTGTGAGCGACTGGAGGCATATGCTGAAGCAACGGGGGATGAAAGCTTGAAGCCCTCGCGCCTGATCAGGCAATTGGCTGAGGCAGGAAAGGGGTTTTCCGATCCCGATTGATTGGCACCTGACATCTATTTTCTCAAGGCAGCTGCAAGCCGTTGTCAAATTGCCATAATTGGCAGAGACTGTCTCATCATCAGGGGCAAATTGGTGGGAGACTGATTCAATGCGTTCAACGCAGATGGCCGCGCTGTGCCTGGTTTTTTCCTTGTTTTTCCCGGCATTCTCGCAAATCGCAGCCGCGCAGGATGTGCGGCGCGAGGTCGAAATCCTGCAGGATTCCGATTACTTCGGTTTTGACCTTCGGGCTGAAAAGAATGTCAGCCTTGACGAATGTCAGGCCATTTGCGTCGCTGATCCCGCCTGTCGGGCCTTCACCTATAATTCCAAGGTGCAATGGTGCTTCCTGAAGTCGGACTTCGACAAGATCGGTTCGTTTCCCGGAGCCATTGCGGGAAAGATAATCGAGGTATCCAACGAGCCGGATATCGGTGCTGCACCCAAGCTTGATTTCGTTCCGGAAGGAACACTCGATGAGGCAACCCGTTTTCGGGCTCGCGCCCTTTCGGGCAAGGGTGAAAGCATCGGCTCAGGCGATGAGCTGATGAATATTGCCCGCGCGGCGCTCGCCGCAAACCGCACCGACGAAACCGCCCGCGCGATATCCCAGGCAATCAAGGCAGAGCCGGAAAATGCCGACTTGCAGTTGCAGATGTCGCGTCTGGCTGCGGGCTGGCTGGCTGCCAATTCAAGCTATGACTACCGGATGCAGGAAACGGCTACAGCGACTGCGATTTCCGCCTATGGGTTGACGCGGACCGCGTCCAAACGTGCGGAAGCGTTGGCGGTCCTGGCGCGTGCGCTCGAGCAACGCTCGCTTTTCCGCCCGGCGCTGGAAGCCTACAAGCGCAGTCTCGAATTGCAGAACTCGCCGCAAGTGGCTACCGCCTTTGCCGATCTGAAGGCGCGAAAGGGATTTCGCATTACCGGAAACACTGTCGATGCCGATACGCCAAGCCCGCGCATTTGCGTGCAATTCTCCGAGGACCTGGTCAAGAACGGCGTGGACTATGCGAGTTATGTAACGGTTGATGGAAAATCCTCGGGCGCTATCGAGGCATCGGGACAGCAAATCTGCGCGGAGGGGCTTGAACACGGCAATACCTATCGCATCACGTTGCGCGCGGGGCTGCCGTCTTCGGTGGGCGAAAATCTCGAACAACCGGTCGTCATCAATTCCTATATTCGCGACCGGGCGCCGGCAGTGCGCTTTACCGGCGAGAATTTCGTCCTTCCAGGTTCCGCCCGCAAGGGTATTCCGATCATCGGCATCAATGCCGACAAGGCTGATCTCGAGCTGTTCCGGATAGGGGACCGCTCGCTCGCTCGGCTGATCTCCGGCTCACAATTCCTGTCGCAGCTCGAAGGCTATTCGGTCGAGCAGATTTCCGATGACATGGGCAGTTCGGTCTGGAAAGGCAGCATCGAGCTTGGTCGTGAAATCAACAAGGAAGTGGTGACAAGTTTCCCGGTAGATGAAGCCTTGCCGAACCGTGAACCGGGCATCTATGTCCTGACCGCAAAGGCGGCAGGAAGCGAGCAGGACAGTTGGGAACCCGTGGCAACGCAATGGTTTCTCATTTCCGACATCGGCCTGACCACCTATGCCGGAACCGACGGCCTTTCGGTTTTTGCCCGTTCGCTGGACAGCGCAGGGGTTCTGTCCAATGTCGAGGTGACGCTTCTTGCCCGCAACAATGAGGTACTGGGCAAGGCGATTACCGACAATGAGGGCAGGGCAGTGCTTTCGCCCGGGCTGATGCGCGGCAGCGCAGGCCAGGCACCTGCCGTCCTGACCGCCTCTATCATGGTTGATGGCAAACAGGATTTCGTATTCCTCGACATGACCAAGGCAGGGTTCGACCTGTCGGATCGCGGCGTCAGCGGGCGTGAGACACCGGGACCGCTTGATCTTTATACCTATCTTGATCGTGGAATTTTCAGGCCTGGCGAGACGGTCAACATGGTGTCGCTGGTGCGCGATGACAGTGTTGCTGCAGCAGGCGACCTGCCCTTGACAATCATCCTGCGTCGGCCGGATGGCGTTGAGGCGGAGCGGGTGGTTTCGACTGCGCCACAGCTTGGCGCGCATGCTGCCAGTTTTGCATTGCAGGACAATGCCATGCTGGGCGTGTGGCGGATTGCCATTCATTCCGACCCCGATGCGGCGCCGTTGAGCGAGAAGACATTTCTGGTCGAGGACTTCGTTCCCGATCGCACGGAGTTCGATCTTTCCAGCCAGTCAATCGTGATTTCCCCCGTCGAGCCGGCGATGATCAAGGTCGATGGGCGCTATCTCTACGGCGCACCCGCTGCCAACCTGGCGCTTGAGGGTGAAATCCGGTTGAAGACGCTGCGCGAACGCAGTGAAGCACCGGGATTTGAATTCGGCCTTGCCGATGAGGATGCGGAAGGCAATGACGTGATCGAGCTTGCCGGTCTTGGGCGAACCGATGGTGACGGCAAGGCGGAAATCGAGGCTGCCGTTTCGAGCCTGCCAGCGACGACAAGGCCATTGGTTGCTGATGTCGTCATCCGGATGAAAGAGGATGGCGGGCGTGCCATTGAGCGGACGCTCACGCTTCCCGTTGCACCGGACGGAGCGATGATCGGGGTGAAGCCGGAATTCGAGGACCATGTTGTCGGGGAAAACAGCAATGCGTCCTTCCAGGTGATTGCGCTCGACAGCAATGGCAAGCGAATTGACCTCAAGGGGCTCAAATGGAGCCTCAACGAGATTGTCCGCAATTACCAATGGTATCGCGATGGCAGCTATTGGCGCTATGAGCCGGTAGAGGTGACCCGCAATATCGATGGTGGCTCGCTGGATGCGAAGGCTGACGAGGTGGTGCGTGTTTCGGCCAAGCCGGGATGGGGACGCTATCGTCTGGATGTCGAAAGCCCGGATGCGGAAGGCCCGGCTACCAGCGTCCTGTTTGATGCCGGCTGGTATGTCGAGGCTGCAACGACCGAAACGCCCGATGCGCTCGAAATCGCGCTCGACAAGGAAACCTATTCTGCTGGTGAAACAGCCAAGCTGAAAGTCAGCCCGCGTTTTGCTGGCGAGATGCTGGTGGCAATCGGTGCCGACCGCCTATACCGCACCCTCAATGTCAACGTGCCCGAGGGTGGCGCGGAGATTGATATTCCGGTCGACGAAAACTGGGGTGCGGGGGCCTATGTGACCGCTACGCTTTTCCGTCCCGGCTCACAACAGGACAGCCGCATGCCGGCGCGCGCCATAGGCACGACATGGCTGAAGCTTGATCCGGAAAGCCGGGCATTGCAGGTGGCGCTGGACCTGCCTGAAAAGGTTCGTCCCGACACCATCCTGAACATTCCTGTATCGGTTGCCAGTGCGGCGGGTGAGGAAGCCTATGTGACTGTGGCGGCAGTTGATGTCGGCATACTCAATCTGACACGTTTCAGCCCGCCCGATCCGGGTGGCTGGTATTTCGGGCAGCGCAAGCTCGGCCTTGAAATCCGGGATATCTATGGTCGCCTGATAGACAGTTCGCAGGGTGCCTTCGGCAAATTGCGGACAGGTGGTGACGGACCGGGAGAAAGTTCGCAGGGAAGTCCGCCAACCGAGAAACTGCTGGCGTTTTATTCCGGCATTGTCCGGCTGGATGAAAACGGCAAGGCGGAAATCGCGTTTGAATTGCCGCAGTTCAACGGCACTGCTCGCGTCATGGCTGTAGCCTGGACGAAAAAGGCAGTCGGTCATGCAAATGGCGATGTGATCATTCGTGATCCCGTTGTCCTTTCCGCAAGCCTGCCAAGGGTGCTGGCACCAGGAGATCAGGCGCGTACGATCATCGAAATCCACAATACGGATGGTCCGGCGGGCAATTATCAATTGAGCATGAGCGGCACCGATCTTGTGACCGTCGGCTCGGTGCAGCCGGAAATCACGCTTGGTGTTGGCGAGCGCAAGGTACTCGACCTGCCGCTTGCCGCAAACCGTTCCGGCACTGGCGAGATGACCTTTGCCGTAACACTCGATGGCGAGAAGATGTCCGATGTGACACGGGTGGTGAAGGTCAGGCCTGCAACATTGCCGGTGTCAAACCGGATGGAAATACCGCTTGCTGCCAATGGCGGCACGATAAGGCTTGATGGAGAATTGCTTGCACAGTCGATCGTGGAAGGCGCATCCGTCAGTATCAACATTTCAAGGCGGGCAGGCTTTGATGTGCCTGCATTGCTTACCCGGCTTGACCGCTATCCCTATGGCTGTGCGGAGCAGACAACGAGCCGGGCATTGCCACTGCTCTATCTTTCCGAGTTCGAAACACCGGCCAGCCTTGTCGAGGGAGACGACATCGCCAAACGGGTCAACGCGGCAATAGATCGGGTACTGACCTATCAGGCATCGGGCGGCAGCTTCGGTCTGTGGGGACCAGGGGATGGAGACTTGTGGCTCGATTCCTATGTGACCGACTTCCTGACCAGGGCAGTCGAAAAGGGTTACAATGTGCCGGAACAGGCGATGAAACTGGCGGTGCAGAACCTCCAGAACACGCTCGCTTACACCAATGATCTGGCCGAGAACGGAAATGACATTGCCTATGCGCTCTATGTATTGGCGCGCAATCGTCGGGCATCGGTTTCGGATCTACGCTACTACGCAGATGAGCGGATCAATGATTTTGCCACACCGCTGGCACGCGCCCATCTTGCGGGCGCATTGGCGCTCTACAACGAGATCGAACGTGCCAATCGCACCTTCTCCTCGGCACTCTCGCTGGCAAAGGATCCGGCATCCATCAATCTGGCGCGGTCGGATTACGGATCGTCACTGCGGGATGGTGCTGCCATGCTCGTGCTGGCATCCGAAACACGGCCGGTTGCCCCGCAAGTTGCGGACATGATGGAACTGGTCGCCTCCGAAATCGACAAGCGCAGCTATACCTCGACACAGGAAGATGCCTGGTTGTTGCTGGCGGCGCGTGCTGCGCAAGAAGGCAACAAGGCGATCAGGCTCGACGTGAACGGTTCGCCGCTCAGTGGTGCTTATACCAGCCGCTTGCAGGGAAGCGATCTGGTATCCAATCCGCTCAGCGTTTCAAACCGGACGTCTGATCCGCTTACCGCCGTGGTGACAACGCTTGCCTCCCCGCGTGACCCTTTGCCTGCAGGAGGCAATGGCTTCGAGATCAAGCGCACCTTCTACAATCCGGACGGGACGGAAGCCGACATGAATGCGGTTCGCCAGAACCAGCGTTTCGTAGTGGTGCTGGAGATAAACGAGTTGAACGGCTGGCCATCGCGGATTCTCGTTAGCGACCTGTTGCCCGGCGGCTTCGAGATCGACAATCCACGCCTCGTCAAGAGTGCGGAACTTGAGGGTTTCGAGTGGCTTGGCGAAGTCGAAACGGCGCATTCCGAGTTCCGCGATGACAGGTTTGTTTCCGCCTTCAACCGCAGCAGCGGCGATGATCGCAGCTTTGCCATCGCCTATGTGGTGCGCGCCGTAACGCCGGGAACCTACACGCTTCCCGCAGCCAGTGTCGAAGACATGTATCGTCCGCAATTCTCGGCGCGGACGGCGACGGGCTTCCTGCAGATCGGCAAGGCGGAGTAGCGCTTTGCCCGGATATCGCAGGGCCCTGATGGCGAAGCGCGGCGGGTTCGCCGCGCTGGCACTGATTGCGATGGTGGCGGGCGGTGTGATGCTGCTTGACCGGTTGGATGCGGCCTATCCGCCACCGCTTGACCTGACAAAGAACCTGTCCCGCGAAGTGGTGGACAGGGAAGGCAGGGCGCTGCGCATCTTCGCCAATTCCGAGGGGCGCTGGCGCTTGCCAGTATCGTCGCGCGAGGTTGACCAGCAATTTCTGGCAATGCTCATTGCCTATGAGGACCGGCGGTTTTTCGAGCACCACGGCATTGACCCTCTGGCGATGGTCCGCGCTGCCGGGCAGCTTGCTGTCAACGGGCGGATTGTATCGGGCGGTTCCACGATCACCATGCAATTGGCGCGTCTCATCGAGCCGCGCGAGGAGCGCAGTTTCAAGGCGAAGTTCTTGCAGATGCTTCGTGCGGTGCAACTGGAACGGCGATTGTCGAAAACCCAGATCCTTGATGCCTATCTGACTCTCGCGCCTTATGGCGGCAATCTGGAAGGGGTGCGATCAGCTTCGTTGTCCTGGTTCGGGAAGGAGCCGGTGAAGTTGTCGCTGGCAGAAGCAGCTTTGCTGGTGGCGCTGCCGCAATCACCGGAAACGCGCAGACCGGACCGATATGCGAAGCAGGCGCTTCTGGCGCGTAGCCGGGTGCTTGAGCGAATGCGTGAGGCTGGTGTGATTGCCGCGGGCGAGGCCGAGCGCGTTGTCGATTCCCGTATTCCCCATATCCGCCTTGCCATGCCGCAACTGGCTCCGCATCTTGCCCAGGCAGCCATTGACCGCGACCCTCTCTCGCAGCGCCTGCAGACACGGCTTGACCGGGATTTGCAGGATCGACTCGAACGAGTGGCGAGCGATGCCGCGCGCCGCATTGGCGCCAGGGTTTCAGTTGCAATCATGGCAGCGGAAGCCGATAGCGGAGACATTGTCGCAAGCGTCGGCTCGGCCGGGTTTCTGGATCGCGAACGCGCCGGCTGGATAGACATGACGCAGGCATTGCGCTCACCAGGTTCCACGTTGAAGCCCTTCATCTATGGTCTTGCCATCGAGGACGGACTGGTATTGCCGGAGACGGTGATTTCGGACCGGCCTGCCAATTTTTCGGGCTACAGGCCGGCCAATTTCGACATGACCTATCAGGGCGATGTCAGCGTCAGGCAGGCTTTGCAACATTCGCTCAATGTGCCGGCTGTGCGATTGCTGGAGGCAAGCGGGCCGGTGCGACTGGTAGGGCGCATGCGACGTGCCGGCGTGGAGCCTGTCCTGCCGGAGGGGGAAAAGCCCGGACTTGCAATGGCGCTCGGTGGCGTTGGCCTGCGCTTGCAGGACCTTGTGCAGCTCTATGCCAATCTGGTTGTGCCGGGTTCTGTGCCGGTCAGCCTCGGTGATGGCATTCGTTCGCAGCCGGGTCGGCTTGGCGGGCAGCGCATGCTCAATCCGGTGGCAAGTTGGCATGTGACAGACATTCTTTCGGGGATCGGCGAACCATCAGGGTCGAGGCCGTTGCCCATCGCCTACAAGACCGGCACCAGCTATGGCTACCGTGACGCCTGGTCGGTGGGATATGACGGCAGGCATGTGATTGGTGTCTGGGTCGGTCGGGCCGACAATGGTCCTGTGCCCGGGATTTCAGGAGCTGTGACGGCAGCCCCCGTGCTGTTCGAGGCTTTCGAGAAGTCGGGTTTCACGCTGGAACCCTTTGCCCGGGCACCTGCGGGAGCAGTCAGGCTGACCCGTGATGAATTGCCGGAAGCGTTGAAGAGTTTCGACCGTGAACCGGGCGAAGACAGCTTGCCCGGTATGCGGGACAGCGAGCGGTTGCATATCGCCTTTCCCGCAGACGGCGCTGAACTTGAAGTTTCCGGCTCGCTCCAGCAGGGCTATCAGCCGGTGGTGGTCAAGCTCAGTGGCGGTCGTCCGCCGTTCCGGCTGATTGCCGATGGCAAGCCGATGGAAACGGCATCGCGGCGCAGACAGCTGGAATGGCAGCCCCATGGCTCGGGAGCGGTGAAGCTTACGGTGCTCGATGCGCAAGGCAGGGCGCAGAGCATTTCCATCTTTGTGCGCTAGCGGGTTTTATCTGGTCGGCGCCTGATGCTTCGCGACGAACAGCTTGCCCCTTTCGGTCCACACGACGAGCAGGAGCGAAAACAGGCCACAAAAGCCGAAACCCAGTGCCAGTGGCAGAATGGTGCCGTTGAAGTGGTAGCCGATCACATAGCCAATGCCTGCACCCAGAAGCACGGTGACTGCCCCGATGAATGACGAGGCAACCCCTGCAATATGGCCCTGGGATTCCATTGCCA
>JAGRLM010000017.1 GCA_020441795.1 Nitratireductor sp. | reverse complement strand
GGTCCATTCCTATGTCGGCGATGCGATCATCGCAGTTTGGCCATTGACCGAGTTACCGGACCGCAATTCCCGTGTCTTGCGGGCGCTGGCCGAGATTGCCGAGATCACCGTTTCCGAGGCAGCCAGAATTGAGAAGCTTTTCGGCGTGAAGCCCGGCGTCCGCGCGGCCATTCATGGCGGCAGTGTTGTCGCCGGTGAAATGGGCAATTCCAAACGCCAGATAACCTATCTGGGCGACGTCATGAACATAGCCTCGCGTATCGAGGCCAAGACCAAGGAATTGGAGAGACCGTTCCTGATTTCGCAATCCACACTTGAGAGAATTACGCTTCCCAAAGGCTTCACCTCCGAAGCGATTGGCAGTCACAGCATCAAGGGATCGCGTGAGAAACTCGCCTTATCCGAGTTGCATTGGACACCCAAAAGATAACATTATCAGTAGCTTGCAGGATTTTCTGGAATCAGCAAGCCGCACTTGAATCAATGTGTGAAGTTCTTGAATCATTGTGTCAGCCGACACCTGCAATGTTTTACCCTTCCTTAACCGAGTTCCTTCGCCAAATATCAAAACTGCTGCGTTAGCGTCATGCCAACTTTGTCGGCAATGCCCGTGCTTTGAACAATGGGACTAGCGGGATGCCGGTATTCATGAAGGGACGAAACATGAACCAGCATCATCACCAGACCGAGCGCCATGCAGCGCCGAAGGATTTCTCGGGCCTGCTCGAAAATCCCGACCGAATCACTGCTCGTGATGTCTTGTATTCTCGCCGTGAAGTTTTCCGCGACGGTGTCGTTTCGCGGGCCGAAGCCGATGCCATTTTCGCCATCGACAATGCGGTAGCTGATCGCTGCGAGGAATGGCGCGAATTCTATGTCGAGGCGCTGGCGGAATATGCCGTCAACCAGGAAGAGCCACGCGGCTATGTCAGCGTACCCAATGCGGAATGGCTGATCGAGCGCGTGTCGCATGACGGGCGCATCGATTCGCTGAGCGAACTGGAACTGCTCATCAAGGTCTTGTCGAAGTCGTCACGTTCACCGGAACTGCTGGTGCGCTTCGTGCTGGAAACCGTTGCCCGCTCGGTGATTGATGGCAAAGGCCCATTGTCGCGCGGACGTCAACTCACTCCCGGTGTCATCGGTGAGCCGGAAGTCGAACTGATCCGCCATGTGCTTTATGCCTTTGGCGGGGAGCAGGGCATTTCGATCTCCCGTGCGGAGGCCGATGTTCTGTTCGATCTCAATGACCGTACCATCGAGGCGCAAAATCATCCGGCCTGGCGTGAGCTTTTCGTCAAGGCGATTGCCAATCACCTGATGGCGGCCTCCACCTTCAAGGCACCACCGCGCACCGTAGCACTTGCACGCGAAGAATGGCTTGATGAGCCTTCACAGGGCGTCGGCGCCATGTTGCTGGGTGCTGTAACCGGAATGGGCCAGTTGCTTTCCGGATCGCTGCTTGGCGACATTACCGATTCGCACGGCCAGATCGAGAAAGCATGGGCAGAACGCAACGCCCGCATGGAAGCCGAAGAAGCCCAGGCTTCCATCATTGAAGACCAGGAAGCGGAATGGCTGATTGATCGCATTTCGCATGATGGTCGCATGCATGAAAATGAAAAGGCATTGCTGCGCTTCCTGCGTGAGGAAAGCCCGGACATTCATCCAAGTCTCAAACCATGGCTTGAGAAAGTCGCCTGAAGCGATTCTTTTGACTCAGAAAATTGCGATAAAGCAGGGGTTCCGGTTGTTGAGATCGGGACCCCTTGTTCATGTGGCTGTTTGAAAGTCACCAAAGATCGGCTCGAAGTTCCGCATCAGCGCCACATCCAGATCGCCCATGGTCACCAGCAATCCGAGGTCTATCAGGCTGGTCACGCCATGACCTTCCACGCCGCACGGAACGATGCCCGTATAGTGTGACAGATCCGGCTCGACATTGATGGCGATGCCGTGAAAGGTCACCCATCGCCGGATGCGAATGCCGATAGCCGCAATCTTGTCCTCGCGCATCGAGCCATCGGGCAGGGGTGGCTTGTCGGGGCGCTGCACCCATACACCGACCCTGTCCTCGCGCCGTTCCCCCTTGATGTTGAATTCCCCCAGCGCAGCAATGATCCAGTCCTCGAGCGCGGCCACATAGGCCCTGACATCCTGCTTTCGCCGCTTCAGCTCAAGCATCACATAGACCACGCGCTGGCCGGGGCCGTGATAGGT
>JAGRLM010000016.1 GCA_020441795.1 Nitratireductor sp. | reverse complement strand
AACCGATCTCTACGAGCCGGTCAAGGCCTTGCTGGAACGGCAGGGATATGACGTCAAGGCAGAGGTTGGCGCAGCCGATATCATGGCAATCCGTGGCGAGGAACCACCCGTGATCGTCGAATTGAAGACCGGCTTTTCGCTGGCGCTAATCCACCAGGCAATCGAACGGCTCAAAATCACCGACGCGGTTTATGTGGCAATTCCGGAATGGAAGGGCCGCAGCGGCTGGAAGGCATTTGTCGCCAACCGCACGCTTTGCCGCAGGCTGGGCATCGGCCTCATCACGGTTCGCACCGCTGAAATGACCGCAGAAATCCATCTTGACCCCGGCCCCTACGCACCGCGCCAGTCGAAGCCCCGGCGCGAAAGATTGCTGAAGGAATTTCGCCATCGCGTTGGCGATCCCAATACCGGCGGCATGACGCGCACGACCATCATGACCGCCTACCGGCAGGATGCGCTTCGCTGTCTCATGCAACTTGGCGAGAACGGCCCGTTGAAAGCGGCAAAAGTGGCTGAACTCGCAGGTGTTTCACGCGCCAGAACCATCATGGCAGACGATCACTATGGCTGGTTCGAACGCGTGGATCGCGGGATATATGCCCTCACGCCAAAGGGCCATGCGGCCGTGGCGGAATTTTCAACCGAACTGGAAGCACTGGCATGAGCCGCGATCTGTCCCGCCTGTTGCGGCCGAAATCCATTGCCCTTCTGGGCGGTGGCTGGGCGGTCAATGTGGTAGCCCAATTGCAGAAGTCCGGCTATGAGGGCGATATCTGGCCAGTCAACCCGAAGCGCAGCGACATTCTGGGCATTCCCTGCTTCCCAACGATCGACGCCCTGCCCGGCGCGCCGGATGCCTGCTTCATCGGCGTCAATCGCGAGGCAAGCATTGACGTTGTTCGCCAGCTTTCGGAAATGGGCGCTGGCGGCGCAACCTGTTTTGCCTCGGGCTTTTCCGAAAGCGAGGCAGAAGGCACCGGCGGAACACGATTGCAGCAATTACTGGTCGAGGCAGCTGGCGACATGCCGATCCTTGGCCCCAATTGCTACGGCCTGATCAACTATCTCGACAATGTAACGCTTTGGCCGGATCAACATGGAGGTCAGTCGTGTGATCGCGGCGTTGCGATCATCGCGCAATCCTCCAACATCGCCATCAACATGACGATGCAGCAGCGCGGCTTGCCGGTTGCCTATGTTATTGCCGCAGGCAACCAGGCGCAGACCGGAGTAGCCGAAATCGCGACAGAACTGCTCGCTGACCCGCGTGTCAGCGCGATTGGGCTATACCTTGAGGGGTTCGGCGACATAGCTGCTCTGGAGGAATTTGCCATCAAGGCACGCGCTGCCGGCAAGCCGGTGGTGGCCCTGAAAGTGGGCCGATCCGAAAAAGCCCGCGCCGGAACAAGGACACACACCGCCTCACTGGCGGGCAGTGCTGCTGCTGCCTCCGCCCTGCTTAAGCGTTTTGGTTTCATCGAAGTGCGCTCCATCGGCGTGTTTCTCGAAACACTGAAACTGATGGACATGTTTGGCCCGCTAACCGGCAACGCCATCTGCTCGGTCTCCTGTTCCGGCGGCGAGGCAAGCCTGATGGCGGACATGGCAGATGGAAGCCGCATCGCCTTTCGTGACTTCAGCGCAAGGCAATACAGGGCCCTCAAGGATGAACTTGGGGCGATCGTCACCATAGCCAATCCGCTCGACTACCATACCTTCATCTGGGGAGACACGGCGCGCATGACCCGTGTCTTCGCCGAGGCGATGCGCGATGCTTTCGACCTCGCGGTCTTTGTGCTTGACCTGCCGAGAAGCGACCGCTGCGACCCTTCCGGCTATTTTTGCGCGGTGGACGCGATCATCGCGGCAAAGCATGAAACCGGTGCGCGGGTTGCAGTCCTGACATCCCTGCCGGAAAACCTGACTGAAACCGCAGCCAGTAATTTCCGTTCGGCAGGCATTGTCACCCTCAATGGCATGGAAGAGGCAATTCTGGCCATCGATGCCGCCATCGGCATCAGCCGGGATCGGCAAGCAATCGTTCCCGGGCTGGTCATCTCAAGCGACGAAGTGGCCGCTACCCAAATGCTGAGCGAGGCTGATTCTAAGGCGGAACTTGCCAGACACGGCCTCGCCCTGCCCCGTTCCGCCATGGCAGCCAGCATCGACGACCTCGTCGAAAAGGCCGGCGCACTGACTTTTCCATTGGCGCTGAAGGGTCTCGGAATTGCCCACAAGAGTGAGGCAGGTGCAGTGGTGCTCGATATTGCCGACATGGACGCACTGCGCGAGGCTGGCGAAAGGATGGCAGGAATTGCCTGCGGCTTTCTTGCCGAAGAAATGGTCACCGGCACTGTGGCTGAAATCCTGGTTGGAGTGACGCGGGACGCGACAGGCACATTCATGCTGACGATCGGTGCAGGCGGGGTGCAGGCTGAACTTCTGGCAGATACTGCGAGCGTCATGCTGCCAGCCGCACGTGATGAAATCCGTGAGGCAATCGGCACGCTCAAACTGGCGAAATTGCTGGCAGGCTGGCGCGGCAGGCAGGCAGCCGACATCGACGCCCTGCTGGACGCGATCATGGCGATTGCCAGCTATGCCTGCGCCAATGCGGCAAATCTGGTCGAGCTTGACGTCAATCCGTTGATGGCGATGCCGAATGGCTGCATTGCGGTTGACGCGCTCATCATCACGCGTGACCCTGAAACCGAAACAATCAGCAAGGGGGATGGAGAAGCAGCATGAGCTATCCGAAAGAAGGACCTGTCCGCACCGCGATCAAGGGCAAGATACTGGAGGTCACGATTGACCGGCCCAAGGCCAATGCGATTGATCTCGCCACCAGCCGCATCATGGGCGACATTTTCAAGGCCTTTCGCGATGACCCCAAATTGCGGGTCGCAATCCTGACCGCGTCCGGTGACAAATTCTTCTGTCCCGGATGGGATCTGAAAGCGGCGGCGGGAGGTGATGCGGTTGACGGCGATTACGGCGTTGGCGGCTTTGGCGGCTTGCAGGAATTGCCGCATCTCAACAAGCCGGTGATCTGCGCAGTCAACGGCATCTGCTGCGGCGGCGGTCTGGAAATCGCGTTGTCCTGCGACATCATTCTAGCAGCCGCACATGCCACCTTCGCGCTGCCTGAAATCCGCTCCGGTACGGTGGCGGACGCAGCATCCATCAAATTGCCGAAGCGCATTCCCTACCACATTGCCATGGAGTTGCTGCTGACCGGGCGCTGGGTCGATGCTGAAGAGGCGCATCGCTGGGGCTTCGTCAACAGGATCGTGCCTGCTGAAAAACTGATGCAGGAAGCCCGCGCCATGGCAAAGCTCATTGCTTCCGGCCCGCCACTGGTAATGGCCGCGATCAAGGAAGTGGTGCGCGA
>JAGRLM010000211.1:2700-3515 GCA_020441795.1 Nitratireductor sp. | reverse complement strand
GCAGACGAGACCCGACATGCGCAGCCATTTGCGTTCACCCGACGAAATGAACTGGTCGAACACCACCTGCGCACCATTGGCAAAATCGCCGAATTGTGCCTCCCAAAGCGTCAGCGCATTGGGTCGTGCAAGCGAATAGCCATATTCGAAACCCAGAACAGCCTCTTCCGACAACATCGAATTGATGACCTCGAACCGCGCCTGCTCGGGCGACAGATTGGCCAGCGGAATATAGCGCGCCTCGGTGTCCTGGTCGTAAAGCACGGAATGGCGCTGCGAAAACGTGCCGCGCTCACAATCCTGGCCGGAAAGCCTGATTTTGTGCCCGTCAAGGCAAAGGCCTGCAAAGGCATAGGCTTCCGCCATCGCCCAATCGATGCCTTCTCCCGTCTCAACCATTTTCGCCCGGTTTTCCATGAAGCGCTGAATGGTGCGATGCGCATTGAAGCCATCGGGTATGGTGGTCAGCACCTTGCCGATTTCTTTCAGCTTCTTCATTGGCAGGGCGGTCTTGCCACGGCGCTGTTCGTCGGCGCTGTCGGCGACCTTCAGCCCGCTCCATTCACCGTCCAGCCAATCGGCCTTGTTGGGGCGGTAGTTCTGACCGGCCTCATATTCAGCTTCCAGATGCGCGCGCCAATCGGACCGCATCTTCTCTACTTCTGCCTCGCTCACCAGCCCTTCGGCAATGAGGCGCTGCGAATAGACCTGCACCACGGTCGGATGGCTGCGAATGTTGCGATACATCCGCGGCTGTGTGAATGACGGCTCATCGCCCTCATTGTGACCGTAGCGGCGATAGCAGAACATGTCGA
>JAGRLM010000211.1:0-2533 GCA_020441795.1 Nitratireductor sp. | reverse complement strand
CCGATCTGGTTGTTGATGATGAAATGCACGGTACCAGCAACCCGGTGGCCACGCAGGCCCGAAAGACCGAGGATTTCAGCCACAACCCCCTGTCCGGCAAAGGCTGCATCGCCATGCAGCAGCAATGGCATCACGCGAGAACGCTCGGGAAGCGGAATGATGTCGCCATCCCAGACCCTGGCACGCAGGTCCTGCTTGGCCCGGGCCTTGCCCATGACCACAGGGTCGACGATTTCAAGATGCGACGGGTTTGCGGTCAGCGACAGATGCACCTTGTTGCCGTCAAATTCGCGGTCCGATGATGCGCCCAGATGGTATTTGACATCGCCCGATCCCTCGACCTCGTCAGGCGCATAGGAGCCGCCCTTGAATTCATGGAAGATCGCGCGATGCGGCTTGCCCATGACTTGCGAAAGCACGTTGAGACGGCCACGATGCGCCATGCCGAAGACAATTTCTTCGAGGCCCATATTGCCGCCACGCTTGATGATCTGCTCCAGCGCCGGAATGAGCGATTCGCTGCCATCAAGGCCAAAGCGCTTGGTCCCCTTGTATTTGACATCAATGAATTGCTCGAAACCTTCAGCCTCGATCAGCTTTTGCAGGATCGCCTTCTTGCCCATGTCGGTGAAGTCGATACCCTTGTCCGGGCCCTCGATGCGCTCCTGTATCCAGCCCTTTTCCTCCGGGTTGGAAATATGCATGAATTCCACGCCAAGCGTGGAACAATAGGTCCGCTCCAGGATTTCCAGCATTTCCGGTATCGTCGCATATTCGAGACCCAGAACATGGTCGATGAATATCTTGCGACCGTGGTCTGCTTCCGTGAAGCCGTAGGAAGCAGGCGACAATTCGTTGTAGTCTTCAACCGGATCGGCAATGCCAAGCGGGTCGAGCTTTGCGTGAAGATGGCCGCGCATGCGATAGGCACGGATCATCATCAGCGCACGAACCGAATCGCGCGTCGCCTGATGTACTTCAGCTCCCGAAACTTCAGCGCCCGCCGATTGCGCCTTAGATTTCAGCTTGTCGCCAATATGCTTTTCAACCGCGCCCCAATTTCCGTCAAGCGCAGAGACAAGTTCACCATTGGCTGCAATCGGCCAATTGGCCCGCTCCCAGGAAGCACCACGCGCATTGGCGCGGACATCATCGGCATTTTCCTTCAGCCCTGCAAAGAATGCCTGCCAATCCGCGCTTACCGAGGACGGATCATCCTGGTAGCGGGCATGCATCTGTTCAATGTATTCGGCATTCCCGCCATAAAGGAACGAGGTCTGTTCGAATGCTTCGTTCTGTTCCTGACGCGCCATGGTCACTTGCGGGATTTCCCGCCTCCCTCTTGAACGGACGCTCCCGCCCGTGAAAAAACCGGCCCGCAATTCCTGCGAGCCGGGAGTGGTTATCCCTTCAATACTTCCAGAAGGGTCTCGCCAAGCTTGGCCGGCGATGGCGACACCTTGATGCCTGCCGATTCCATCGCAGCGATCTTGTCTTCAGCGCCGCCCTTGCCGCCCGAAATGACAGCACCTGCATGGCCCATCGTGCGTCCCGCAGGTGCCGTACGTCCGGCAATAAACCCTGCCATCGGCTTCATGCGTCCGCGTTTGGCCTCATCCTTGATGAACTGCGCCGCATCCTCTTCGGCAGAACCGCCAATCTCGCCGATCATGATGATCGATTTCGTTGCGTCATCAGCAAGGAACATTTCCAGCACGTCGATGAACTCGGTGCCCTTGACGGGGTCACCACCGATGCCGACAGCCGTTGTCTGACCAAGCCCGGCATTGGTCGTCTGGAACACCGCCTCGTAGGTAAGCGTGCCCGAGCGCGACACGACACCGACCGAACCCTTCTTGAAGATGGAGCCGGGCATGATGCCGATCTTGCATTCATCCGGCGTCAGGAGGCCCGGGCAGTTTGGCCCGATCAAACGTGATTTCGACTTGACCAGTCGTGCCTTGACCTTGACCATGTCCATCACCGGAATGCCTTCGGTTATGCAGACAATCAACGGAATCTCAGCTTCGATTGCTTCAAGGATTGCCGCAGCCGCACCTGCCGGCGGAACATAGATCACCGAGGCATTGGCGCCGGTCTTGTCCCTGCCTTCGGCAACGCTTGCGAAGATCGGCAGTTGCGCGCCGCCATCGACCGAACCCCAGGTCTCGCCACCCTTCTTGGGGTGAATGCCGCCGACCATCATGGTGCCGTGATAGGCCAGCGCCTGTTCGGTATGGAAGGTGCCGGTCTTGCCGGTCAGGCCCTGAACCAGGACCTTGGTATCTTTGTTGATCAGAATGGACATTGGATCAAGCCCCCTTCACCGCTTTGACGATCTTTTGCGCCGCGTCGTCTAGATCGTCGGCCGCAATGACATTGAGACCGGATTCATTGATGATCTTCTTGCCAAGCTCGACATTGGTGCCTTCGAGGCGCACGACCAGCGGCACCTTGAGACCAACCTCCTTGACCGCAGCGACCACGCCCTCGGCAATCACGTCGCATCGCATGATCCCGCCGAAGATGTTGA
>JAGRLM010000210.1:5567-9159 GCA_020441795.1 Nitratireductor sp. | reverse complement strand
GGCGCAAGGCCAATCCGATGCCGAATTTCCGTGGTCGCCGTTTCACCAATGCTCACGAAACACTGATCTGGGCGAGCCGCGACCGCAATGCCAAGAATTACACCTTCAACTACGAGGCCATGAAAATGGCCAATGATGAGGTGCAGATGCGTTCCGACTGGCTGTTCCCGATCTGCAATGGTGGGGAGCGTCTGAAGGACGATGGGGGTGACAAGGTTCATCCGACCCAGAAGCCCGAGGCGCTGTTGCATCGCGTGCTGATGAGTTCAACGAAGCCCGGAGACGTGGTACTTGATCCGTTCTTCGGTACCGGCACCACTGGCGCTGTCGCCAAGCGGCTGGGCCGCAATTTCGTCGGCATCGAACGGGAGCAGTCCTATATCGATGCGGCCACGAAACGCATTGCCGCGGTCGATACCGCCAGCGGACCGGTTCTGGCCGTTACGACCAGCAAGCGGGCTGAGCCGCGTGTCGCCTTTGGCGCGCTGATCGAAAGCGGCTTGCTGCATGCAGGCATGCAATTGACCGATTCCAAACGTCGCTGGCAGGCGACCGTGCGTATTGACGGTTCGTTGGAGGAGGGCGGCGAGACGGCATCCATTCACCGTACCGGCGCACGTGTGCAAGGGCTTGATGCCTGCAATGGCTGGACCTTCTGGCACTTCGAACAAGACGGCAAGCTGATGCCCATCGACCATCTCCGCGATCGCTATCGCAAGGAAATCATGACAGCAGGCGCCTGAACCACGCAGCAGTCAACAAGCCTGTTGCCTCCAGTCACAGGTCAAAGCCGAAACGCTCAAGGTCGCCCTTGAGCGTTTCTGCGTTTGTGAAATGCACCGCCTGCCAGCCCGCAGCGCGCGCGCCTTCGACATTCTTCTCGCTGTCATCAATGAAAAGCGATGCCTCCGGCACCAGGCCGAAACTGGCCACGTGCGCGTCATAGATGGCGCGGTCCGGTTTCAGCAGTTGCAGATGCGCTGACACCGTGACACCGCGAGCGATGTTGAGGAAATCAAAACGCCTTTGCGCTTCCTCGAATGTGTCGGCGGCAAAATTCGTCAGCATCGTCACGTCATGGCCGTCATCGACGAGCCTGCGCAGTATCACCACCGTATCGTCAATTGCGCCGGGTATCATCTTGTGCCAGTTGGCGCGAAACGCCCGGATCGAGGCTTCATGGTCCGGCCATTGCGAAATCGCCAGGGCTTCCGCCTCACGCCAGTCGCGCCCGCGGTCCTGCTCGATGTTCCAGTCGTGATTGCAGACATTATCGAGAAACCAACGCCGCTCCTGCGGGTCGGGGATGACCTCCATGAAGGCCAGTTCCGGTTCATAGCCAATCAGCACCCTGCCGATATCAAAGACGATATGTTCGATCTGCCTGCCCATGCCTGACTGCTTTCCCTATGGTTTGAAGACTTGCGGAATGGCCGCTGCAATGACCTTTTTCATGACGGTAGGCAAGGCTTCACCGCGAAGTTTTGCGGCTTCCACCCACCAACCTTCGGCAGTTGAAGGGGCAATTTCGCGCGCCATCCACACTTCGAGTTCGAGACTGAAATGGGTGAATTGGTGGCTGATCTGGCCCACATTCGCCCATTTGCCGGGGAATGGTGCGTGTTCCCTGCCGGTCGCACCATCAGCCCGCACGCTCCATTGCGTTGTCGGTACGCCGCTCATCCCGCCAAGCATTCCCGTCTCCGCCCGCTTTACCAGATAGACACGCTGCCGCTGATCAATGGCCACAAACGCCGCCCCCTTGCGCGTCGGCTTTTCTGGCTTTGCCAGTTTGAGCGGATAGCGCTCCTGATCGCCTGCCGCATTTGCCTTGCAGCCCTCCTGCAACGGGCACAACAGGCAGGATGGCCGCTTCGGCGAGCACAAGGTGGCACCCAGATCCATCATCGCCTGAGCAAAGTCGCCCGGCCTGTCCGCAGGGGTCATTGCCTCCACGATTGCACGAACCTGCGGCTTGGCAGCCGGAATTGGCGTATCGATCCGCTCGAGCCGCGTCACGACACGCTCGACATTGCCATCCACCACCGCCACTTTCCGGTTGAAGGCAATCGCCGATATGGCTGCGCTCGTATAGTCGCCGATGCCCGGCAGCTTTCGCAACTCATCCGCATCTGCCGGGAAGATGCCTCCCAGTTCGAAGGCGACAACTTCCGCGCATTTCTTCAGATTGCGCGCCCGCGAATAATAGCCAAGCCCCGCCCATGCCTTCATCACGTCTTCGACTTCTGCCTCGGCAAGGTGATGAACGGTGGGCCAGCTTTCGACAAATTTTCGAAAATAGGCCATGACCGTTGCCACTTGCGTTTGCTGCAGCATGACTTCCGACAGCCAGACGTGATATGGATTACTGCGCCTGCCGCGTTTGGAGGCATCAGGCGGCATGCGCCATGGCATCGCGCGGGCATGCCGGTCATACCATTCAAGAAGGGGTGTTGCTGATTCTGGCGTCATCGCCTGAATGGGTGCCAACATCGGATCAAAATCAAGGGTGAATTTCTTGTCGAGGTCAGCAAAATTCGGGGATCTCAGATATGGCGCCAGGTCCACAGCCCGTCCGGTCGCAGACATTGCCGCAGGCATTCTCGAGCCGGTCATTTCGCGCCGTGCGGGCATGACGCTTGATCTGGTCTCCGCCTGGCCGGATATTGTCGGCGAGCCTTGGGGCGAATTCACCATGCCCGAAAAGATCAACTGGCCGCGCCGCGCTTCTGATGATGATCCGTTCGAGCCTGCAACCCTCGTCGTTGCCTGTGACGGTGCCCGCGCCATTCTTTTCCAGCACGTGCTTGGTGAATGCATCGAACGCGTCAACGTGTTTTTCGGATTTGCCGCGATCTCACGCATCCGCATCGTTCAGAAACCGCTCAACCGCAGGAAGCTTCCCGTGCGGCGCGAATTGCCGCAACTCGGCGCAAGCGACAACGCCAGGCTTCAATCCATCCTGGGTGAC
This sequence comes from Nitratireductor sp., assembly GCA_020441795.1. GTDB lineage: Bacteria > Pseudomonadota > Alphaproteobacteria > Rhizobiales > Rhizobiaceae > BOKV01. Next base: position 6,188 of record JAGRLM010000210.1, on the reverse strand, counting down.
GTGGAAAACGAGAAACTCCGCGAGAGCCTCGAGAAACTGGGCAGGGGAGTGCTTGGGAGCCGGAAAGAACGGAAATAACCCGAAAAAACCTGAATTGTTCCCGCAAAGGCAGTTCACCCTGGGTTCAGCTGCCCTGTGGTAACGCTGTGTTTATTGAAAACCGCGCGGCTTTGCCTCATTTCATCTGGTATTGCTGGCATTAATGGTGAAACTGACAACCTTCGAAAGCCCGAGTGGCAAAGCAATGATTGGAGACCAAATGAAGACCGGCCGATTGGAAAATGGCGTTACGCTGAACCGCCGCCGCCTGCTTGAAACGCTTGGCGCATCCGCACTGACCCTTGGTGCTGTCGGCGCATTCCTGCCTGCTGGCTCGCCTCTTTCGATGGTTCGCGAGGCCAATGCGCAAGGCGCGCTGCAATTGCTTGAGCCACAGGCCCTGCCAGACATGGTCCTGGGCAAGGATGACGCGCCGGTCACGATTGTCGAATATGCCTCCATGACCTGCCCGCATTGTGCGCGTTTCCACGAAAACACGTTGCCCGGCATCAAGGAAAAATATGTCGATACCGGCAAGGTGCGCTTCATTTTCCGCGAATTTCCGTTCGATCCGCGCGCTGC
>JAGRLM010000210.1:0-5503 GCA_020441795.1 Nitratireductor sp. | reverse complement strand
TCGATGTGCTGTTCAAGCAGCAGTCTGTCTGGGCTACGGCGCAAGATCCGCGTCCGCCATTGCTGCAAATTGCCAAATTGGCAGGTTTTACACAGGAGAGCTTCGAGGCCTGCTTGAAAAACCAGCAGGTGCTAGACAATGTGATGGCTGTCAAGGACAAGGCGGCAAAGGATTACAAGGTGGATTCGACCCCCACCTTTTTCATCAATGGCGAAAAACTTTCAGGTGAAATGTCAGTCGAAGCAATGTCGGCTGCCATCGACAAGCATCTCTGACCTGTTTTCGGCGGCGTCCCATTCGCGGACGCCCGCCGGTAGTTCTGCGTCCAGGCACCAGCGGGGAGGGGCCGAATGAGATTCGTCAAGCTCCGCGTCCTGGGATTCAAGTCCTTCGTCGAACCAACAGAGTTTCTCATCGAGGACGGGTTGACCGGCGTTGTCGGTCCCAATGGTTGCGGCAAGTCCAATCTTGTTGAAGCCCTGCGCTGGGTGATGGGCGAAAACTCGTACAAGAACATGCGCGCCTCCGGCATGGATGATGTCATCTTTTCCGGCTCCGGCAATCGTCCTGCCCGCAATACCGCGGAAGTCACGTTGTTTCTCGACAATTCCGACCGTACAGCGCCTGCCGCCTTCAATGACGCCGATGAATTGCAGGTATCACGCCGCATTGAGCGTGAGTCAGGCTCGGTCTATCGCATCAATGGCAAGGAAGTCCGTGCCAAGGACGTGCAATTGCTGTTTGCCGATGCTTCCACCGGTGCGCGTTCACCTTCCATGGTTGGCCAGGGCCGGATCGGCGAACTGATTTCGGCAAAGCCGCAGGCTCGTCGCGCCCTGCTGGAAGAGGCCGCCGGTATATCTGGCCTTCATTCGCGCCGCCATGAGGCTGAATTGCGCCTGCGCGCAGCCGAGCAGAACCTCGAGCGGCTCGAAGATGTCGTTGCCCAGATGGAAAGCCAACTCGAAAGCCTGAAGCGCCAGGCCCGTCAGGCAAACCGCTATCGTGCCCTTTCTGCAGAAATCCGCCAGACCGAGGCGCTGCTGTTTCATTTGCGCTGGGCCGGGGCGAAAGAGGCGGAAGCCGAAGCCCAGTCCGTGCTGTCGCAGGCAACGGCTTTGGCGGGCGAAAAGGCCGAAGCCCAGGCCAATGCGGCCAAGGAACAGGCAATCATTGCTTCACGCCTGCCGCAACTTCGTGACAATGAGGCAAAGGCGGCCGCTGCACTTCAGCATCTTGTCATCACCCGCAACCAGATTGACGAGGAAGCCGCTCGCCTGACCGCGCGGCGCAATGAATTGCAAAGTCGCCAGGACCAGTTGGACAGCGACATTGCCCGTGAAGAGCGCATGGTATCGGAAAACGGCTCCGCGCTGGAGCGGCTGGCCGCCGAAGAAAAGGAACTGGTTGCAGCCGGCATTGATTTTTCTGCAAATGCAAAGCGGGTCAATGACAGGCTGGAAGAATTGTCGGCGCGTCTTGCCGAATCAGAAACACGGTTTGCGGAACTGACGGCAACCCATGCCAGTGAAAACGCCCGCAAGGGCCAGTTCGAGCGCACACGCCGGGAAGCCACGGAACGAGGCGCAAGGCTTGATGACCAACTGGCTCGCATCGATGCCGAATTGAAAGATGTGCTCGGCAAGATCGCGGCGCTGGATGATTCTGCCGGCAAGCGCGAACGCGTCGAACTGCTGGAAAACCGTGCTGCCGACGCTGAAAAGGATGCGCTGAGTGCCGAGCAGGCCGCTGAAAAGGCGCGAGCCAGCGAACAGGCAAGCCGTGCGCCGCTTGCCGAGGCGCAAGCTGAGCTCAATCGCATCGAGACCGAGGCACTCACGCTCAACCGCATACTCAACCAGGGCGGCCAGGACCTGTTTCCATCGGTGGTGGAGCGGATCAAGGTCGAGCCGGGTTTCGAAACCGCACTTGGCGCGGCACTGGGTGAAGATCTCGACATTTCGACCGATGTTTCAGCACCCGTGCGCTGGAGCCTGGTCGAGGGTTCGGGCAGCAATCCCGCACTTCCAGCAGGCGTCAAGCCGCTGTCTTCGGTAGTGAAAGCACCCGCAGAACTCTCCCGTCGACTCGCACAGATCGGCGTCGTGGAGCGAGCGCGTGGCGCCGAATTGCAGAAAATGCTGCAAGTCGGACAGCGTCTCGTATCGCTTGAAGGCGATCTGTGGCGCTGGGATGGCTATCTGGCGGGAGCAGAAGCACCAACGGCGGCAGCACAAAGACTGTCGCAGAAGAACCGGCTCGCCGAGCTGGATGCTGAGGCAGTCGATGCCACGCGCAAATTGCGCTCTGTCGAAGCCGATTGCGAGGAAGCACGCAAGGCGACCGTAGGCGCAGTCGAAAGCGAACGCGCAGCCCGCGATGCGTGGCGTTCGGCGCAAAAGCAACTGGCTGATGCCCGCGAGGAACTGGCAGCGGCAGAACGCGCAGTCAACCAGTACACTTCCCGCAAGGCAACGCTTGAAGATGCCCGCAACCGCGTTGCCGCTGATCGCCAGGACAACAATGCCGTGCTTGCCGAGGCAGAAGCGGCAATCGCCGCGATGCCCGACATTTCCGATCTCGCCAACGGCCTTGACCAGCAGCGCGCAATCGTTGCGACACAACGCTCCGAAGTGGCGCAGGCGCGGGCGGAATCGGAAAGCCTGTCGCGCGAAGCGCAGGCGCGCGAGCGTCGCCTTGCCTCCATTGCCGGTGAAATGAAAAGCTGGCGTGAACGTGCTGAGAATGCTGGCAAGCAGATCGCCACACTCAAGGAACGTCGCGACGCCTGTGCAGGCGAACTGGCAGCCATTGCCGATGCACCCGACGAGATCGCAACTAGGCGCCGCGAACTGGCGCGCAAGATTGACGAGGCCGAGGTCCTGCGCAAGTCAGCAGCTGACCGTCTGGCGGCGGCAGAACTCGAACTTGCCAATGCCGACAAGCAGGCAAGGCTGACACTTGAGCAACTGGCTGAAACCCGGGAGGCTCGTGCCCGTGCCGAGGAGCGGCTCAATGCTTCAAGGGAACGGCGCGCTGAAGTCGAGGCCCGCATCCGCGAGGAACTCGATTGCCATCCGGCAGATGTGCTGAAAATGGCCGAGCTTGAGGCGGGCGCGAAGCTCCCAGAAGCCGCCAATGTCGAGCGCAACCTTGAGCGCCTCAAGAGCGAGCGGGAGCGCCTGGGAGCTGTCAACCTTCGCGCCGACACCGAGCAGACCGAAATCACCGAGCGCCGCGATGCACTGATTGCCGAACGCGACGATCTCGTCGAGGCAATCCGTCGCCTGCGCCAAGGCATACAAAGCCTCAACAAGGAAGGGCGCGAGCGCCTGCTGGAAGCATTCGAGATAGTCAATGCACAGTTCCAGCGGCTGTTTACACACCTCTTCGGCGGTGGCACTGCCGAGTTGCAACTGGTCGAATCGGATGATCCGCTTGAGGCCGGCCTTGAAATCCTTGCCCGTCCTCCCGGCAAGCGCCCTCAGACAATGACGCTGCTTTCCGGCGGCGAGCAGGCTCTGACCGCAATGGCACTGATCTTTGCCGTATTCCTCACCAATCCGGCACCCATCTGTGTTCTTGACGAAGTGGATGCGCCGCTCGATGACCACAATGTCGAGCGCTATTGCAACCTGATGGACGAGATGGGCAATACCACAAATACCCGTTTTGTCATCATTACCCACAACCCGATCACCATGGCCCGCATGAATCGCCTGTTTGGCGTCACCATGGCCGAGCGCGGCGTCAGCCAGTTGGTCAGCGTTGACTTGCAGACCGCGGCACAACTGGCCGAGGCTGTCTGAGTGCAGCTGATTGGCAAGCGATTGAAGGTCTTGACGACTAGGTAAAATTGCGCATGGCAAAACATGCCGAAAATGGCTATCAGTTTTGTGCAATGCAATAGAAGTTCGGGGGCCGAAATGGCGAAATGGGTCTATACCTTTGGCGATGGTGCAGCAGAGGGCGACAGTTCAATGCGCGATCTGCTGGGCGGCAAGGGTGCCAACCTTGCCGAAATGTGCTCGCTCGGATTGCCGGTGCCCCCCGGTTTCACCGTGACCACCGAGGCCTGCAACCTCTATTACGCCAACGACCGCAAGTTTCCTGACGGCCTGGCGGAACAGGCTGACGCAGCCCTTGCCCATATCGCCAGTGTGACGGGACGCAATTTCGGCTCTTCCGATCGTCCCTTGCTGGTCTCTGTACGTTCAGGCGCGCGCGCTTCAATGCCGGGAATGATGGATACCGTTCTCAATCTCGGTCTCAATGACGAAACGGTTGAGGCGCTTGCCCGCGAGGCCGGTGACGCGCGTTTCGCCTATGACAGCTATCGCCGTTTCATCCAGATGTATGGCGATGTCGTTCTGGGTGTCGATCACGACCTTTTCGAGGAAATCCTTGACCATGCCAAGGACAGTGGCGGCCATGAACAGGACACCGACCTTTCCGCCGAGGAATGGCGCGAAGTGATCAAGGGCTACAAGGACCTGGTTCGCCGCGAGCTAGGTTCGGACTTTCCCCAGGACCCGCGTGAGCAGATCTGGGGTGCGATTGGCGCGGTCTTTTCATCATGGATGAACCAGCGCGCCATCACCTATCGCCGCCTGCATGGCATTCCGGCTGAATGGGGCACCGCCGTCAACATCCAGGCAATGGTCTTTGGCAATATGGGCGACACATCGGCAACCGGTGTTGCCTTTACCCGCAATCCGTCCACCGGCGAAAACGCGCTTTACGGCGAGTTTCTGATCAATGCCCAGGGCGAGGATGTTGTTGCTGGCATCCGCACCCCGCAATCGCTCACGGAAGCTGCCCGAATCGCTTCGGGTTCGGACAAGCCGTCGCTGGAAAAGGCGATGCCCGAGACCTATCGCGAGTTCGTCGAGATCTCGCACAGGCTCGAGCGTCATTATCGCGATATCCAGGACCTCGAATTCACCGTTGAGCGCGGCAAATTGTGGATGCTGCAAACCCGCTCCGGCAAGCGTACGGCAAAGGCTGCATTGCGCATTGCCGTCGAGATGGCGGAGGATGGGCTGATAACCCGTGAAGAGGCGGTTACGCGCATTGATCCTGCCTCTCTCGACCAGTTGCTGCATCCAACCATTGCACCGGAGGCAAAGCGCGATGTCGTGGCATCCGGGCTTCCTGCCTCGCCGGGAGCAGCCACCGGAGAGATCGTGTTCAATTCCGACGAGGCTGAAAAGCTGAACGCGCAAGGTCGCCCTGTCATCCTTGTGCGTATCGAGACAAGCCCGGAAGACATTCACGGCATGCATGCTGCCCAGGGAATCTTGACAGCGCGCGGCGGCATGACGAGCCACGCCGCAGTCGTTGCGCGAGGCATGGGCAAACCTTGCGTTTCCGGCGCTGGCGGCTTGCGTGTTGACTATCAGAGCGAGGAGTTCCGCGTCCTGGGCCGCGTGTTCAAGAAGGGCGACATCGTCACGGTGGATGGCTCTACCGGTCAGGTGCTTGCAGGTAGTGTTCCGATGAT
>JAGRLM010000015.1 GCA_020441795.1 Nitratireductor sp. | reverse complement strand
GGCGGCGCCCCGACCGATTTCTGATCGACGTCAAACACCGGATTTTCGGCGATTTAGTCGGCTTCGCAGTGGAAAATCGCGACTCATGACGGGAATTTCCCAACAAAGCTTGACGTGGCGACAATAATACTTTGAGATTAGGACTCATACGAACAGGGGCGGGCGACCAGGGCGGTTTTCCGTTTTGTCACCGCCAGATTGCCGATCCCGGGAGGACGGCAATTCTGTTCGCATATCTGCTACGTCGCAGCAGAAAAAACTGCGACGAAAACCAATGACCATAAGAGAAAAGGCTGTTGTCTATGAAAAACAAGATCTTGTCCGCCGCACTCGGGCTTGCCGTGGCCGGTATGGCCACCACCGGCGCGTCTGCTGCGACCCTTGATGATGTGAAAGCCAAAGGCTTCGTTCAGTGCGGCGTGAGCCAGGGCCTTCCCGGCTTCTCCAATCCTGACGCTCAGGGCAACTGGACCGGTCTCGATGTCGATTTGTGCCGTGGCGTTGCCGCTGCGGTCTTCGGTGACGACACAAAGGTGAAATTTACCCCGCTTTCGGCCAAGGAGCGCTTCACCGCGCTGCAGTCTGGCGAAGTTGACGTGCTTGCGCGCAACAGCACCTGGACCATGAGCCGCGACACCTCGCTGGGTCTCAACTTCACCGGCGTCAACTACTATGACGGTCAGGGCTTCATGGTTCGTTCATCGCTCGGCGTGAAGTCGGCGCTTGAACTTTCCGGCGCTTCCGTTTGCACCAACACCGGCACGACCACCGAGTTGAACGTTGCCGACTACTTCCGCGCCAACAAGATGGAATATGAAATCGTTGCCTTCGAAAAGGCCGACGAAGTCGTAGCCGCCTATGACGCTGGACGTTGCGATGTGTACACCACCGACCAGTCGGGCCTGTATGCACAGCGCCTGAAGCTGACCAATCCTGGCGAGCATGTTGTTCTGCCGGAAATCATTTCCAAGGAGCCGCTTGGCCCGGTTGTCCGCCAGGGTGACGACCAGTGGTTCAACATTGTGAAATGGGTTCACTTCGCCATGGTCAATGCTGAAGAACTCGGCGTGACCAAGGAAAATGCTGAAGCGATGAAGACCTCCGAAAATCCGGAAGTGAAGCGTCTGCTTGGCACCGAAGGTGAATTCGGTACAGCACTTGGCCTGGGCAATGACTGGGCGTTCAACATCATCAGCAAGGTCGGCAACTATGGCGAAGTCTTCGACGCCAATGTTGGTCCGAACACCGACCTCGCGATTGCGCGTGGCACCAACGCATTGTGGTCCAAGGGCGGCCTGCAATACGCGCCACCCGTCCGCTAAGTTTGATCGGGCCGGCCCTCATGGGTCGGCCCGTTCCACGCATGCCGGATATCGCGTACCTATTCATGATTTGAATTGGGCATGAAGTCCGGACCACAAGCTTCAAGGACGGGGAATCCGGTACCGGCACCTGATGCAGGCAATGTGATCGGCAGGTACGGCAAACCCCTACAGAAGAATTATCCGGAGCATAAAGACGGGCAAGAAAGTTTGCGGACAAGTTCGCGGACTGGCAGAATTCAACCCGATGAAAAATCGAGACAGAAACCTGACAAAGGCCGACGGATTGCAAAAGCGATCTGAACCAACAAACGGTCTGCAGGTGAGGGGAACATGGCTGATCATCCAATGACAGGGGCTGCCGAAACGCGCAGCGCTTCCGACCCGCGCTTTGTACTGGTGATTTTGTTTGCACTGCTATGCGTGGTGGCTTTCTACACATCTGCGGTCGAATATTTCTTTCGAGGTGCCTGGTCCGCGCCGCTGATGGCGCTGGGCGAGATGGTTCGCGGCGTTTTCGCCGGAGATCTGTCGAAGATATTCAACTTCGCCAGCCTCGCAATCCTGCTCTTTCCCATCGGTATCGTTGCACGGCTGATTTCATGGTTCAGCGTTGACGGAAAACAGGCATTTGCCGGGAATGTTTTCAACGACAGCAGCGTACGCAACTTCTTTTTCGAAATGCTTCTTCTGGCATTTCTCGGCTGGCTTTTCTGGTTCATCGTCGGCAATGCGGTTACCAACCTTGCCGCTGCCGGAATCGCATCCGGTTTCAACTTCCTCGGCACCACTGCCGGTTTCGGCATCAATTTCTCACCCTTCATCGACTACAAGGAAACCTCACCCTATGGGGAAGTGTTTCTCGTCGGTTTGGGCAACACGCTGCTGATTGCCTTTATCGGCATCATCCTGGCAACCATTATCGGCTTCCTGCTTGGCGTGGCGCGACTTTCGAAAAACTGGGTCGTGTCAAATCTGGCATATGCCTATGTCGAAGTGATGCGCAACATCCCGCTGCTGCTATGGATTTTCATCTGGTATTTCTCGGTGCTGCGGTTGTTGCCGGACAAGGCAAATCCTCTGGATTTCGGACCACTGGGCCTTCTCAACATTGCCGGCTATTACGCTCCTCGCCCAATCTGGGGTGATGGCGCAATCTGGATCGTGATTGCATTGGGGGTCGCGATTGTCGCTTCGATCATGATCGCTCGCTGGGCCAAGGCGCGCCAGATGGCAACCGGCCAGCAATTTCCGACATTCTGGACTGTGATTGGACTGATTATCGGTTTGCCATTGCTGGCCTATCTGGCGCTTGGCATGCCGCTGACCTTCGAAATGCCGACGGCCTCACGCTTTGGCCCAAGGGGCGGCGCCCGCCTGCCGCCAGAATTCCTTGGATTGCTGGTGGCACTGACCACCTACACTTCATCCTACATTGCCGAAATCGTGCGAGCGGGCATTCTGGCAGTCAACAAGGGGCAGACAGAGGCGTCGGCAGCATTGGGTCTGCGCAACGGACAGTTGCTCCGCCTCGTGGTGGTGCCACAGGCGATGCGCGTCATCATCCCGCCCATGACCAACCAGTATCTGAACCTGACCAAGAATTCCTCGCTTGCTGTGGCAATTGCCTATCCCGAACTGGTTTCGGTCTTTGCCGGCACGGTGCTGAACCAGACCGGACAAGCCGTCGAGGTGTTGTTGATGACAATGCTGACCTATCTGGCGCTGTCGCTGCTGACATCCCTCTTCATGAACTGGTTCAACGCCAAGATGGCACTGGTAGAGCGGTAGGAGACAAAAAATGCCCAATTCGATCGCTCAAAACGGCGTAGCTTATGTTCGCAAGGAAATGTCGGTTGACATGCCGCCTCCGGCGACGGAGGTCGGCGTCATCGGCTGGATGCGCAAGAACCTGTTCTCGTCCATCCCCTACACGATCCTGACGCTGGCTTCGATCTATGTGCTGTGGCTGATAATACCGCCACTTCTGAAATTCGGTATTTTCGATGCCGCCTGGAACGGCCAGGCATTGGTCACGGAATACGGTCTGGACAGGCTTGATCGCCAGATATGCACCACCCCGGAACAGGGCGGCATTCAGGCGTCAGGCTGGATGGGGGCCTGCTGGCCATATATCGGCGCCTATCTCAACCAGTTCATCTATGGGCGCTACCCGGTGGACCAGTATTGGCGCGTCAACATAGTCTATGCCATGTTCGTGCTGGGCCTCGTGCCCATGCTGATTCCGAGCCTGCCATTCAAGCGCGAAAACGCCATTTTCCTTTTCGTGATATTCCCGGTCGCTGCATTCGTCCTGCTGACCGGTGGCCACATCGAGCTCAGCGGATTTCTTCTCCCTGATTCATGGATGGCCCCGTCACTGGGCAAATTCGTCGTCGATTTTGCCCTGCTTGCATTTGCCTTCGCTGCCATAGTGTTTCTGGTTGCCAAGGGGGCAGAATCCAACGGCATGAAAGCGGCAATCGGCGTAATCGCCTTCTTTGCGGTCGTACTCATCGTCCTTCTGATCTGCTCCACCAATTTTGGCCTGGAACATGTCGAGACCGAGCTATGGGGCGGTTTGCTGGTGACGCTGGTAATCGCCATAACGGGCATTGTGGCCTCATTGCCGCTGGGCATTTTGCTGGCACTTGGCAGGCGTTCGCAAATGCCGGTCGTCAAGCTCTTCTCGGTAATCTTCATCGAGTTCTGGCGCGGCATACCCCTGATCACCGTGCTCTTCATGTCGTCAGTCATGCTGCCATTGTTCCTGCCGGAAGGCGTTACCTTCGACAAGCTCTTGCGGGCGCTGATCGGGGTTGCGCTGTTTTCAGCCGCCTATATGGCGGAAGTCGTGCGCGGCGGCATTCAGGCTTTGCCGAAGGGCCAGTATGAGGGTGCGATGGCGCTCGGCCTGTCATATTGGCAGATGATGCGCATGATCATCCTGCCGCAGGCGCTGAAACTCGTCATTCCCGGCATCGTCAATTCCTTCATCGCGCTGTTCAAGGATACGACACTGGTCCTGATCATCGGGCTGTTCGATTTTCTGGGCCAGATCCAGTCGAGCTATTCCGACTCGTCCTGGGCCAGTCCCGTCCAGTCGTTGACAGGTTATCTGTTCGCAGCCTGTGTCTACTGGTTCTTCTGCTTCTCGATGAGCCGCTACTCGATTTTCATGGAGCGAAGGCTTGATACCGGGCATCGGTGATGCCCGGACCTTTCGCAAACCGCAGACAATAATTTGAAAGACGAAGCAAATGGCAAAAGCAGCAAAAACCACCAAGACTACCGCCACAAGACCTGCCGCTGTTGCAGCAGCACCGGAGCGCGCAACCCTGCATATTTCGACGACGGATGTAGCCGTTGAAATCACCAAGATGCACAAATGGTATGGTGATTTTCATGTCCTCAAGGACATCAATCTGAAAGTCATGCGCGGTGAGCGCATCGTCATTGCCGGGCCATCGGGTTCGGGCAAATCAACAATGATCCGCTGCATCAACCGCCTTGAAGAGCATCAGAAGGGCACCATTGTCGTTGACGGCATCGAACTCAACAATGACCTCAAGCGCATTGACGAAGTGCGGCGCGAGGTTGGCATGGTGTTTCAGCACTTCAATCTGTTTCCGCATTTGACCATCATGGAAAACTGCACCCTCGCGCCGATCTGGGTTCGCAAGATGCCCAAGAAGGAGGCCGAGGAAATTGCGATGCACTATCTCACCAAGGTGAAGATCCCCGAACAGGCCCTCAAATATCCCGGCCAGCTTTCAGGCGGCCAGCAGCAGCGTGTCGCCATTGCCCGTTCACTATGCATGAATCCGCGCATCATGCTGTTCGATGAGCCAACCTCCGCGCTTGATCCGGAAATGATCAAGGAAGTGCTTGAGACCATGGTGGAACTGGCCGAGGATGGCATGACCATGCTCTGCGTCACCCACGAAATGGGCTTTGCGCGCCAGGTCGCCAATCGCGTGATTTTCATGGACCAGGGCCAGATCGTCGAGCAGAACGAGCCGGGCGAATTCTTCGACAATCCGCAGCATGAGCGCACCAAGCTGTTCCTGAGCCAGATCCTGCA
>JAGRLM010000209.1 GCA_020441795.1 Nitratireductor sp. | reverse complement strand
CAAAGTCCTGAAATTACCATGGCTGGTGAATTGACCCCATAGTAGTGCCAGTTTTCCTTGAATTTGGGGACACTCTGGACCATGGTGCCTGCTGCTCTGCCCCAATTGTGGAAATACCGGGAAATCTGCACGATGCGCTATAGCCTGTTTCACGTCGAACGCATGGAAGCGGCAACGCTGCAGGCGCAGATTCGCGAGATGCTGGTGACGGCCATGCTGGCGGGGCAGTTGCCCGCAAGTTCGGCAGTGCCCTCCACCCGGGCAATGGCCAAGCGGTTGAAAGTATCGCGCAACACGGTGATGCTCGCCTATCAGGCATTGGCTGCCGATGGCTATCTGGTGGCGCGCGAGCGATCCGGATTTTATGTCTCGCCCGATGTGCGCAAGGGGATTGTCGAGGCGCAACCGAAGAAATCAAGGCCACGTGCCGCAACGGGCGCAATTGACTGGAATTCGCGGTTGCGCGTTTCACCATCGCAGCAGTTGAACATTCAAAAGCCTGAAAACTGGCACGACTATCCCTATCCCTTCATCTACGGACAGGTGGATGCAAGCCTGTTTCCGATCACGGCATGGCGCGACTGCATGCGCCAGGCCATGAGTCTGAAATGGTTCGATGCATGGACGGATGATCGCTTCAATGCGGATGATCCGATGCTGGTCGAGCAGATTCGCCAGCGCATCCTTACCCGCCGCGGCGTGATGGCGGAAAGCGATGAAATCCTGGTGACAATGGGCGCGCAGAACGCGCTCTTCCTGATCGCCAATCTGTTGGTGAAACCGGATACGCCCGTGCATGTCGAGGATCCGGGCTATCCCGACATACGCAACATGTTTGCCTTGCTGTCGAACGATCTGCGGACTATTTCAGTGGACGGGCAGGGGCTGCGGACGCAGGAATTGAAGGACGGTGGCATTGTCTTCACCACGCCGAGCCATCAGTTCCCGACCAATGTGACCCTGAGCCTCGAGCGGCGGCGGCAGTTGCTGGGTTGGGCCAGTGACAATGACGGGCTGATCATCGAGGATGACTACGAGTATGAGACAAACTATCGGGGCGAACCGACGCCAGCCCTGAAATCGCTCGACCGCGAGGGGAGGGTGCTTTATGTCGGCAGCCTCTCGAAATCGATGATGCCGGGCATCCGCATGGGTTTCCTGGTAGCCCCGGCTCCGCTGGTGAGGGAATTGCGCGCCATGCGCAGGCTGATGTTGCGCCATCCGCCGGGCAACAATCAGCGCGTTGTTGCGCTGTTTCTGGCGCTGGGCCGCCATGATGCGTTGATCAACCGCTTGCAGCGCACCTATCATTCACGTTGGGAAGCGATGGATGAGGCGCTGGGTCGCCATTTCCCCGGCTGGTCGCAGTCTCCGGTATTTGGTGGAACCTCATTCTGGGTCAGGGGACCTGGTGACCTGGACGCTGAAAAGTTGTCTGTCGAAGCGTTGAAGGATGGTGTCGTGATTGAGCCAGGCAGCGTGTTCTTTGCCAGGCCCGACAGCAACCGGAATTTTTTCCGTCTCGGTTTTTCCTCGATACCCGAACAGCGCATCAGCGAGGGAATTGAGCGCCTGGCGGCGGCGGCAATGCAGATGGGGATTGATCCATTGAGCACCATGGATTCCAGTCCAGTCTCTGCGTCGGGTTAAGCGGTGATGATGATCGACTGGCTGATCGGTCGATTGCCGTCGGGGATGGATTTCCAGACATTGGTGATCTGCCTCATAGTGCTGGGCATTGCCGGTTATGTGCGTGGCTTTGGCGGGTTTGGCTTTTCGGCGATCACGGTGGCGGGAGCTGGCATGGTAATGCCGCTGGCGACAGTCGTGCCGATGGCAATTCTTCTCGAAATTGGCGCTAGCATGCAGATGGCGCCGACCATTCTTCGTGATGTCGAGTGGAAGCGCATGACCTTGCTATTGGCAGGTGGCCTGATCGGAAACCCGGTCGGGATATCCGTTCTGCAATTTGCAAGTTCCACCATGATCGGCGTATTCGTCTACGGGTTCATCCTCCTGGCGGCGCTTGTGCTGCTTGTCGGCAAGGGGCGGGTCCTTTCGATCGACTATCCCGGCTGGTTCTTCGTCGGGTTGACCGCAGGCGTCATCAACGGGGCGAGTGCGCTGTCCGGGCTTTTCATTGTCGTGATGATGAGCATGAGCGCTACCAGTCCGGCAACCATGCGCGCCACGCTGATTGCCTACTTCTTTGCAAGTGATGTGTATGCGGCAGTCATCATGGCATCACGCGGAATGATCAGCGGGGAGGTGGTGGTGTTGGCGCTCGTCGCGTTGCCGGTGGTCGGCATCGCGATCCTGTTCGGGTCGCGACAGTTCATCGGCACTTCCGAAGCCAGCTTTCGACGTGCGGTGTTGTTGCTGCTGTCTTTCCTGGGGCTTGCCGGGCTGATCCGGTTGGCCGTTCAGTAGTGTTCAAATTGGCATGTCTGGTGCCTGCTGGTGCCATGCAGGTTGTTTTTCTGGCGCTACCGGCTTGCATGTTTTCATTGTGATCTGTCATCATGCCTCGTGCATCGGGAATATCCGGACGCCGGTTGGACAAGACCGGATGCCGAAAACGGAACAGCCGGAGCCAGTCATCGCATTTGCAATGACTGCAAAATTGCCAGTCCCGCGAACTGGTCAACAATGCCGGTAAACTCCGGCCAACAAAGGGGAACTAGCATGAAAATCAGAGAATTGGCCCTCACGCTTGCTGCAGGCGTTTCCATCCTGACGATGGGAAGTGTCAATGCGCGCGCGATGGACGAGATCACCGTTGCGTACTTCCTCGAATGGCCGATGCCCTTCGAGTATGGCAAGGTGATGGGAATTTACGAAAAGGAAATGGGCGTCAAGGTGAATTGGCGTTCGTTTGATGCAGGCACAGCCATGTCGGCTGCCATGGCATCAGGCGACGTGCAGATTTCTGTCAGCCAGGGCGTGCCACCTTTCGTTGTAGCGACTTCCGCCGGGCAGGACCTGCAGGTTGCAGACATTGCCGTTGTCTATAATGACAATGACAACTGCGTCGTGAAATCTTCGCTGGAAATCACCAAGGACAATGCGAAGGAACTGGAAGGCAAGAAGGTTGGTGTGCCAATCGGCACGGCTGCCCACTACGGCTTCCTGAAGCAGATGGCGCATTTCGGCGTTGATACCTCGACCATGGAAATCGTCGACATGGCACCGCCGGACGGCGCAGCCGCGTTTGCCCAGGGCAATCTCGACATGGCCTGTGGTTGGGGTGGCGCACTGCGTCGCATGAAGGAGCACGGCAATGTTTTGCTGACTGGTGCGGAAAAGGACGCCATCGGCATCTCCGTCTATGACGTGACCAGTGTTCCGGCAACCTTTGCCGCCGAAAATTCGGAACTGCTTGCGAAGTTCCTGAAAGTCACTGCCGACATGAACGCCAAATGGGCAAAGGGTGGAGCGGATGCGGCAGAAATGCTCCCCGTCATCGCCAAGGATGCCGGCATGAGCGAGGCTGACACGATCGACACGATGAAGGGCTTCCAGTTCCCGACGGTTGAAGAACAGCTTTCGGCCAAATGGCTGGGTGGTGGTACGCAGGCCTTCCTGAAGGGCGTCGGTGACTTCTTCAAGGAACAGGGCAACATTCCGGCAGCCCGCGACACCTATGACGGTGCTGTCAACACCGGACCGCTCGACGCTGCGAGCAAGATGTAAGCAAAGGCTCAATGACAAAGCAGGTCAGCCCGGCTAATGCCGGGTTGACCAAACCCTGCCTTGGCCTTGGCGACAAACCTTTTCCAACCGGGAGCCTGATATGGGCAATTTGAAATGGGCAGTTTGAAAATCGACCGCATATCCATGCGGTTCGACCTGCCGGGCGGCGGGGCGGTTCAGGCACTCAAGGATGTTTCGCTCGAGTTGAACAAGGGCGAACTGCTTTCGGTTCTTGGCCCTTCGGGCTGCGGCAAGACAACACTTCTCAATATCGTTGCCGGCTTCCTGGCGCCGACCGAAGGCGAGATCCTGCTCAATGGAAAGCGCGTAAAGGGACCTGGACCCGAGCGCGGCATGGTGTTTCAGCAGGGCGCATTGTTCGAGTGGATGAATGTCCGCAAGAATATCTCTTTCGGGCCTGACATGGCACACAAGCCAGCGGTAGAGACAGCGCGCAAGGTGGATGAACTGCTGAAGATCGTCGGCCTGAAGGATTTCGGCGACAAGATGATTTACGAATTGTCCGGCGGCATGCAGCAGCGTGTTGCGCTTGCGCGTTGCCTTGCCAATGATCCCGATGTCATCCTGATGGACGAACCGCTGGGCGCGCTTGATGCGCTTACCCGCGAAAAGATGCAAGGGCTCGTGCTCAAGCTCTGGAAAGAGACCGGCAAGACGATCATCCTGATAACCCATTCGGTCGAAGAGGCGTTGTTGCTGGGCGAACGACTTTTGGTGATGGCTCCCCGACCCGGACGCATTCACCGCGAATACAATCTTCCCTTTGCCGATCTTGGCGTTTCGCAGGATTTGCGCATGGTGAAGAAGGAAAGGGAATTTGGTGAGCGCCGGGAAGAAATCCTCACCATGATCTGGGACATGGAAGAGGAAATCATGGGCCGTCAGGAGGACGTGGCATGATCGTCGGGCTGATCTATCTCACCGCTTTTGTCGCGGCCTTTGGGGCCTATATCGTCTGGAACCGGACGCGCGAGGCACGTCACGACTTTACCAGCCTCAAGACGGTCACCTTTGGCGATGAAAGCACCGTCAGTGCCAACAGGTTTGCATCCATCGTTTCGATCGTGACATTGTTTGCGCTTTGGGGCGCATTCACTGGCTCGAAGATTGTTCCGATCCATGTGCCGGGTCCGTTCATTGGCGATACGTCGTTCGAATATACCGCCACCAATGCCACGGGTCAGACCGCGAATGCCACCGTCTATCTCAGGGTGCATCCCATTGGCGAGGATGTCGCACTGCCAGAGGCCACCGGTGGGAATGGATTTGCCAGGGATGATGCTGCCAAGATCGGCGCCTGGCGCAGCGGACTGGTAAAGCCGGAGACCAATGACGAGGGTGGCAAGGAGGACGGCTACCGCGTCACCGCGATTGACGGGAATTCGATTGCGCCGGAACAAACGGTGCGGTTTGCGCATGGCGACATCACCATGACTTCGAAGGGTACACTTTCAGTCAAACCGGATCGCGGGCTGCAAATGGAGCCGATCTGGCTGCCCTCGCCCGAAGCGGTGGTTTACCGCTTGATCGAGATTGCCAGGGACGGCTACAAGAATTTCACGCTTTGGGATCATCTGGGTTCGTCGCTCTGGCGTGTGGTGCTCGGTTTCTTCCTGGGCTCGATTGTCGGCATTCCACTTGGCTATGCGATGGGCCTCAGCAATTGGTTCCGTGGCTGGTTCGACCCGATTGTCGAATTCATGCGTCCTGTTCCTCCGCTCGCCCTGATCCCGCTTGTTATCATCTGGTTCGGGATCGGCGAGGAAGGCAAGATCATACTGCTCTTCCTGGCGGCCTTGTGGATCATGACGATTGCCGCACGCGCTGGCGTATCGGGCGTCAAGATTTCCAAGGTACATGCCGCCTATTCGCTTGGTGCTTCCAAATGGCAGGTGCTGAAGAATGTGATTGTGCCCAATTCACTGCCTGAAATCTTTACTGGTGCCCGTGTCGCAATGGGTGTGTGCTGGGGCACGGTCGTTGCCGCTGAGCTGGTTGCCGCTGAAAAGGGTGCTGGCATGATGATCGTCAATGCGTCGAAATTCCAGCTCACCGACATTGTCATCATGGGCATCATTCTCATTGGCGTGATCGGCTATGGCATTGATATCCTGATGCGCATTGCCGAGAACTGGCTTGTGCCGTGGAAAGGTCGCGGGTAGCAGGCCGGCCTATTTCAAACCTGCCACATATTTGCCGGTGAAGGCCGCATAACCGTTTTCGGTCACGTGCAGATGGTCTTTCGCGAACTTGTGAAGTTGCGGCAATTGGTGGAATGGCACCATCGGCCATGCATGATGCTCGGCGTGGTATGGCATGTTCCAGGCCAGCCAGAGGATTAACCTGTTTGTGAAAGTGGTTCTGGTGTTTTCAAACATGTTGGCGACCAGCGGACAGCGGCCATGTTCTGCCAATAGGTAAAGGCGCAGAAATGGCTGGCCCAGCATTGCGGGAATGACCCATATCCACAAGAGCAGCCCCGATACTGTAAGAACCGAGACGGCAATCAGAGCCGAATAGATCGCAACCATTCTCCTTGCATCGCGGACAACCCGGTCGCGGGCCTTTGCCGGTACATAGGCAAAATCGCATTTGCCTGACGCGACATGCAAGAGATTGGTTATCGAGGATTTCCACAGCGGCAATCCACTGACATGCAGGGCATATTGCGCGAGTGTTTCCGGCTTCGGACTTTCAAGTTCAGGGTCGTTGTCGGGATCCTGCGTGTGACGGTGATGGGCCATGTGAAAATAATGGAACCAATCATGCGGCACCAGCACCAGAAGTGCTGCCATCCGTCCGGCCAGGCGGTTGAGCCATGGACTGGCAAAGGGGGTGTTGTGAACCGTCTCATGGAGGAGCGTGAACTGAAACACAATCAGAATGCCCAGTGGCAACAGAAATGCCGGCCAGAATGGCAGGCCTGCGGCTATCCATGCTGCCATCGCTGCCAACAGCCCCCATTGCTGCAAGAGCCGAACCACGCCCGGCCCGTCGGTTCGCGACGTCAGGTCAATGCGGGCGTTGTCGTCGAGCGATGCGATGAAGGCTTTCTGGTCCATCGCGATATTTGGCGCGATCGATGCCCGGAATTCAAGCCTCGCGCTTTCCTGCCAGTCCCGGCAATGAATGGGGCCGAATTTTCGGCAATGATGAAACCGGCTTTGCCTCAGCCGTTCCGCATCGGTTTGTGCCTGGGGTGCAGCGGGCTGGTCACGGGTACGCGCAGTTCCCTGCGGGTCATTTCCAGCACGCCCTGGTTTTTCAGCTTGCCAATGATGGTGGAAAGATGCGGGCGTGAGGTTCCGAGGAAATTTGCCAGTTCGCCCTGTGAAATCAGCCACGGCCATCGTTCACTATCGATGTTTTCCACTGACCTCATGTAGCGCCGCAGAAATGCAAACAAGCGCTCGTCGGAGGAGTTGCTGACAAATTCGGCAAACACCGCCATCACCGTATCGACATTATTGGCGGACGCGGCCCAAAACGCCCGCTGCAAGTCTGGAAAGCGTGCGAGCAATTCCTTGTAGGCGGCCACCGGTATCACGAATGCCTGTACATCCGAGACTGCAACGGCCGTGGAACGGGATGGTGTATCCATCCAGGCATCAAGCTGGAAACAGCTGCGTTGATAGATCGGAAAGATGAACTCGATGTCGTCAATACTTGTCCAGTTGGCAAGCGACAATATTCCGCTCAAGACAAAGATCGGCCCGATCCTTGGCAATCCGATTTCAAGGACAGTTTGGCCCTTTTTCCATCGTGCCAGCCTTCCAGCAGCCACAATTTCGTCAAATGGTAAGTCTGGAAACGCTGCAAGCGCCCCAAACTGGCGCAGATACGCCGCAATAGCATTGTGTTCCATCTATTTACTTTCGCCCCCGCGATAAGCTTCCTTAACGGAAACGACACCATGTTTCTGTTCGAAAACAAACATATTCGGAAAAAATATGTCCCTGATTGATGCTCACTGTTAACGACGGCGTTCCGGTGTTAAATCGAACGGATGATTTCAGTTTTCGATGGCCACAATGATGTCTTGCTACGCCTGTGGATGGCGGGCGATCTTG
>JAGRLM010000208.1 GCA_020441795.1 Nitratireductor sp. | reverse complement strand
TCAAGTTCAAGGGCCGCATCGAGCGTGATGACTGGGTGAAGCAGGCCAAGGCGCTCGCCAAGGGCGGTGAGGCTGAATACATCAAGGTATTCGGCAAGAAGCCCCGCTAGGCCGGTTTCTGCATCGAACCAGATCAAGGCTGCCTGATCAGGCAGCCTTTTTCATTTGTCGCGCTTGTCCTTCTTGCGGGATTCGGCCTTTGCCATTTCCTGCAGGCGGACTTCCGGTATGGGCAGGGTGTTGCCGACAAGGCGGACCTCGCGCTGCGGGAAGGGGATGGCGATGCCATTGGCCTTGAGCGTGCGCCAGATGATGAACAGGACATCGGATGAAATGCGGTTCCTGCCGTCGTCAATGCCTTCGATCCAGAACTCCACAGCGAAATTGATGGAGCTGTCCCCGAAACCGCGCAATTCGCAATCCGGCATTTCAGGCTCGTTGAGCACTTTCGGATGTTTTGACACCGCCTCGACAATCAGGTCCGGCACCTTCTCGATATCGGTGTCATAGGCGACGGAGAATTCCACCTCATAGCGCTGGCGCGGATCGTCCCTGGTCCAGTTGACGAAGGTATTGGTGATGAACTTCTCGTTCGGCACCATGATTTCCTTGCCGTCGAAGGTCTCCAGCGTTGCCGAGCGCATGTTCAGCTCTTTCAGCACACCGGAGCGGCCATCTTCCAACTCTATGAAATTGCCGATGTGGATGGATCGCTCCACCAGCAGGATCATGCCAGAGATGAAGTTGGACGCGATCTGCTGCAGGCCGAAGCCGAGGCCGACACCAAGCGCACCGCCAAAGATCGCCAGTGCCGTGAGGTCAAGGCCCAGAACCTGCAATAGCATTACGAACAGCGCGCCAAAGAGCGCGATCTGGAACAGTTTGGCGATGAGCTCCTGGGTTGGCTTGTCTATCGATTCCTGGCTGCGAATTGCCTTTTGCCCGGTCGTGTTGGAGATGCGTCCGAGCCAGAAGAAGAAGCCGCCCGCAATCAGCGCCTTGATCAGGAAATACAGTGAAATGCGGATATTGCCAGCCTCGATGGAAAGTGAATCGAGAAAGGCGATTGTGGCGTCAAGCCAGCCAAAGACCTGAAGCGTGGCAACAGGAATGCCGAACCAGATGGCCGCCTTCTTAAGCAGCGGATTGGTGATGAAGCGCTCAATCGCGCTGTAAAGCAGGAACACGACCGAGACGCCACGTGCGAGCCGGACCAGCCAGTCTGCGCCAACCGCAGCGTTGACAACTTCGACCGCCACGCCAAGCAGTATATAGACCAGGCCCGCAAACAGCAGGTCCGATGCTGCAAAGACCACCTGGCGGACGCGATACCACTGCACGCCGGGTTCGGGTGCGGTGTTGAACAGCGGAACCCGTCGCTTGAGCGAGCGCGCGGCAAACCAGGAAATGACGATGGCAACCAGGATGGCTGCAACCTGCGCGTAGAATTGCGGCGACGTTGCCCATTCCACCAGCTTGTCGAGGACCGTGAGGCCAAGGTCTTTCCAGAATTGCGGATCGAGATAGCGGGACATGGGTTAACCCTGGGTAAGCGGAATTGCTTGCCCTGTTCTAGGCGTGTGGCCGTCTACCCGCAAGCATTTCGCGTTTGGTACCAAAGCCGGATTCGCGGCGGACTTCGAAACCGGCGGCCTGCAGGTCGCGGCGAACCTGCCCTGCGGCGGAATAGGTGGCGAAAGTGCCGCCCGGTACCGTGCGGCTGAAGACTTCTGCGAGCAAGGCGGGGTTCCACAATTGCGGATTTTTCGCCGGTGAGAAGCCGTCCAGGTACCACGCGTCGGCCTGAAACTGCAATTGCGGCAGGCGGATATTGGCGTCACTCATGAAAACGGTCAGGGCAATATCCTCGCCAAACCTGGTTTCCAGTATCTCGAATTCCGGCTGCCACACCTCCACCAGTTGCTTTGCCAGTGCCGTCAGTTCGGGCCATCGCGCCAGTGCGCGGTGCATTTCATTTGTGGCCATCGGGAACTGCTCGAATGAAACAAATGACAGCCGCGCGCCGTCTCGTTTCAATTCCCGCCATTGTCGTACGGTTTCGAGGAAATTCAGTCCGGTGCCAAACCCGAGTTCGGCAATCAGGCAATGCTCCGTGTCCCGCCAGCGTTGGGGCAGCTGGTTTCCCCTGACAAACACATGGCCGGTTTCTGCCCTGCCATCATGAGCGGAAAAATACGGATCGTCGAAATGGCGCGACACTGGCAGGTCACCATCACGCCAGTCCACCCCTGGTATTGTTGAATTTCCTTTGCTTTCAGGCATCTTGCCCCTAATCGTGAGAGAATGATTCAAGCTGCGCAGATCAATATCAGAATTGCAAATCCCGATCTCCTCATCATTGGTGCGGGCATCTTCGGTCTCTGGGCGGCGCGCCATGCGATCCGTGCGGGCAGGAGCGTATTGGTGCTGGAAAAGCGCAGCGTCGGCGCAGGGGCATCGGGCGGATTCGTCGGCGCGCTGATGCCGCATCACACCGAGCGCTGGAATGCCAAGAAGCAGATGCAGTTCGAGGCACTTGCCGAGCTTTCTGATGTGATCGGCGAATTGGAAGCCGATACCGGCATGACATGCGGCTATCGCCGTTGCGGGCGGCTTGTGCCGCTGCTGCACGAACAGACACGCGAAATCGTTTCACGTCGAATCGAGGGCGCACGGGAGTTCTGGGGAGGTCAATTCACCATGGAACTCGTCGAGCCAGGCGATCTGGCCAGGGTTTCGCGCTGGCTGGACCCGGCTGCCGCGCCGCATGGTGCGCAATGGGACGATCTGTCGGCGCGCGTCAATCCGCGCCGTTATGTCGAGGCGCTGGCCTGCCATGTGCGTGCGCATGGCGAAATCCGCGAGGGGGTGGAAGTGGTGCGGCTTGAACCGGAGAACCGTAGCGTCGTGCTTGCGGATGGTAGGCGGCTTTCAGCCGGTGAAATCTGCGTTGCGGCGGGCTTCGAGGCTTATCCCCTGTTGCAGCCTTTCATGGACGCGATGAATGACGGCAAGGTGATTGGCCGAGGCGTCAAGGGGCAGGCTGTTCTGCTGTCACACCAGCATGATGACAGCGAACCGATCCTCTATGAAAGCGGTGCCTATGTCGTGCCACATGAGGGCAACTTTGTGGCCGTCGGCTCCACCTCGCATGACCATGACGGCGGTGCGCCGGACGCCTTTGACCCGGGGGATATGGGATTTTACCACAAGGCGCTGACGCTGGCGCCTTGCCTTGCGCCTGCGCAGATCACCGGGCGCTGGGCCAATGTGCGCCCGCGCAACATGCTGAAAGGCACGGGCTCCGAACCATATTTCGGCGCGGTGCCGGGCCATGACGGCCTCAGCGCCAGAATTGGCGGCTTCAAGATCGGCGTGGGGGTGGGGGGAAGTGTCAAGTTTTGTTCTTAAATTATGGCAAGTCAAGCTTGTAAATCTATACGAAATGTTTCATATTTTGCAATTCATCGTGATGGGTAAAAATATTCAATAACACAGTCCCATATCAATATTGGAAAGATATGTTAATGTCATTTTCTATTGGAGTTCGCGTGTATCAGATTAATGTGGAGAATGAAGAAAATGGCTCGCAAATAACAATGAGTAGTGGGGCCGCCGAAGGAGATGTGTATAAATTTTTTTCTGAATTTATTGGTAAAAACACGGAGATTAATGATCATTCTCGTAAACAGAGAAGTTGGTATTTTGAAAAAAATCTAAATTCTGAACCAAGTTCTTTGTATGGATATATTAAATACGGGACTTATGGATTTGAAAGTGATTTGATTGACAGGAAAACAAAGGAAAATAACTACCGGCGCAAGGCTGGAGACCTGGAAGAAATTCCGTTATATTTTCACTTTTGGATTCCCGAAGGCTCCAGTTTTGGACTTGTTGCCTTCCAATCATTTGGATCGCGTTCATGTGTAACTATTTTGATTGATGCTGCGACTAAAATGTATTCAGAAAAAAGAAAAGGTTATAAACTTAGATTTAGAAAACTCATGCCCGAAGATGTGAAGGGGAGTGGAGTATTTTCTGCGCCGGTTAAGCGTTTGACTCTTATTAGGAAAATGATTCCAAAAAATA
The DNA here is from genome assembly GCA_020441795.1 of Nitratireductor sp. Lineage (GTDB taxonomy): Bacteria > Pseudomonadota > Alphaproteobacteria > Rhizobiales > Rhizobiaceae > BOKV01. The sequence goes on along the minus strand of JAGRLM010000208.1, from coordinate 441 downwards.
TAGAGGATAAGTATCTCTCGCATATTTCTACTGAGGAGTGTGAACTTGAGGTATCTATTAAGGCGAAGCGTAAACGTTCTTTAGGTGAATACGGAAAAATATTTAGTTTGTTTTCAGGTGAGAAGGAGGTTGCTGACAAACCAGTATTACGCTTCAATGGCCTTGAATTTGATCAAGCGAAAGCGGAAATAAATTTTGGAAATAAGCGGCGCACGGTTGGGCTGCTGGGGTATAATAGCGATGCTGGAGTGATTGACTTGACGGATGCTGTCGAAATAGGCGCGGATGGCCATCCATTGTTTGAATCTATTTGCGAAGAGACAAAAAGCATAATTTTGGATTTTTTTGATACACTTTCGAGCAAAACGATATGAAGATTAATATATTTCATATCGTATATGGTCATTTATTGACATTAAGATTTGGGGATGAGGGTAAGTA
>JAGRLM010000207.1 GCA_020441795.1 Nitratireductor sp. | reverse complement strand
GCCATTCCAGCATCCATTCCGGCTCTTCCTTCTTTGCGGAAATGAACCGGATCGTATCCTCGCTCAGGCCCTTTGGGGCCTTGTCGGATTCGATATCGCTGGTGAAACCGTATTTGTACTTGTCGACGTCGAGGCTTTTGACAGCGTCGATCGTTTCCTGCACTGCAGGCATGTCGTCACTCCATCCTTTGCGGGTTCAAGGCCCGCCAGTTGATGTTGATGGCCAGTCGGCCACTGCCCTTTTGACACAAAAGTGCGTGTCAGGCCAGCCGCTCGACCATGTCTTTCCAGACAGAAAGAAACCGTCCGGTCTGAATTTCGTCCGTATCCCTGCCGATGCTCACGCGAAGTGCCGAGCGCGCCAGGGTATCTTCGACACCCATGGCATCAAGCACATGGGACTTTTTCACCTTGCCAGACGAACAGGCAGAGCCTGAGGAAAGCGCAATTCCGGCAAGATCAAAAGCAATGAGCGCGGTTTCCGCCCGAATGCCATCCAACGCAAAACAACTCGTATTGCCGAGGCGTGGAGCGGACGCCCCGAAAATCACCGGCTCGCCAATATTGTTGCCTGCTTCAAGGGATATAGTGCGCATCTGCGCTTCAATCGAGTCCCTGATGCCTGCAATCTTTGCCAAATCAGCTGCGGAAGGCAGATTTTCCAGCGCAGCGGCAAATCCGGCAATGGCTGCAACATTCTCTGTCCCCGAGCGCTGGTAGTTTTCCTGTCCGCCGCCACGCAATAGCGGAACCGGCATCACGCCCGCATTGGCGGAAACCAGCACACCCACGCCTTGCGGGCCGCCGATCTTGTGGGATGAGAAAAATGCGAAATCAGCGCCGAGATCCGCAAGGGACAGTGGCAGTTTGCCAAGTCCCTGCACGGCATCGACAACCAGAAAGCCATTGTGGCGATGCACAATGGCCGAAATCTCCTGCACGGGCTGAATGACGCCTGTTTCATTGTTGGCGAGTTGCACTGCCACCATGGCTGCACCAGCACTTCGATCATGAATGGAAAGGGCTTTTTCGAGCGCATCCATATCGAGGACGCCATTGCGGTCCACCGGCAGGATCGTTATCTGGTCAGGATCGAACCTGCCGCCTGCCAAGATGCAGGGATGCTCGGTTGCGCTGACATACAGGCGCGATACGCGGATATCATGGCCGGACGCGCGCAAATGCGGGGTGAGCACATGGTGCGCTGCTTCCGTTGCACCGCTTGTGAAGCTCACCTGCCTGGCGTCGCATTGCAGAATGCCTGCAAATCTTGTGCGGGCCTGCTCGACCAGTTTTCGGGCATTTCTACCCTCTGCATGAACTGAAGATGCATTGCCGACCTCGGCGAGCGCCTCGATCATGGCGGCTCTAGCGCGTGGCAATAGCGGCGCGGTCGCATTGAAATCGAGGTAAATGCGCTGGTTGTTTTTCATTGCTTCTGCTTTTTATGGGCTTTGCAGCCATTTTATCGCGATCAAACCTTGAAGGATTGGCTGGTGATACGCAATTTCCTTGAAATACCAAGCGCCCATTGTCTATGAAGACCGGTCTGCGACCGGAGGGACGAGTTTGCGCCCCGCAAAGGAGATAGCATGCCAGAAGTAATTTTCAACGGACCTGACGGACGACTGGAAGGCCGCTACCAGCCTTCAAAGGACAAGAACGCGCCGATTGCGCTGATCCTGCATCCGCATCCGCATCCGAAATTTGGCGGAACGATGAACAACCAGATCATCTATGATCTGTTCTACATGTTCGTCGAGCGGCATTTCACAACCCTGCGCTTCAATTTTCGCGGCGTGGGCAGAAGCCAGGGCGAATTTGATCACGGAACGGGCGAATTGTCTGACGCAGCAGCAGCCCTTGATTGGGTGCAGACGTTGCATCCCGATTCGCGCGGCTGCTGGGTGGCCGGCTTCTCGTTTGGTGCGTGGATCGGCATGCAATTGTTGATGCGTCGGCCCGAGATCGAGGGCTTCATCTCCATCGCACCGCAGCCCAATGTCTATGACTTCTCGTTTCTGGCACCCTGTCCCTCCTCCGGCCTGATCATTCACG
>JAGRLM010000206.1 GCA_020441795.1 Nitratireductor sp. | reverse complement strand
TTCGAAATTCGCAGTGGCAGTGAAAGCGTGATTGTCAGCGGCGACGCCATCAGCCATTCGGCGATTTCCTTCATGCATCCCGACTGGCATTCGGGTTCCGATCAGGATCGGGAAGCCGGGGCAAAATCGCGCGCGATGTTGCTTGACCGGCTTGCCAATGAAAAAATGATGATGGTGGGTTACCACCTTTCGGGAAATGGTATCGGCCGGGCCGAGAAGGACGGAAGCGCTTATCGCTTTGTCCAGGCATGAGAGGAGCTCACTCCATGAACAGGTATTTCGCTGTTGCGCAGATTGCTGCTGTCATGGCGACACTGGTGCTCCCGGTTGCAAGCCATGCCGGGGATGAAGTGGTTACGGACTATGTTGTCGAGGATTCCTTCGAGAATGTGCATCAGGACCTGAGCGATGCGATCGTCAATCGCGGCTATCACATCGAGCATGCGGGTGATGTGGGCGGCATGCTGAAACGCACCGGCGATACGGTAGGTGCCAGCAAGAAAGTCTATGAGAATGCCGGTTTCCTGCAGTTCTGTTCAGCTGTCCTGTCGCGCGGAGCAATGGAAGCCGACCCGTCCAATATCGCGTTCTGTCCCTATGTCGTTTTCGCTTATGAAACGCCGGATGCACCGGGCAAGGTGCATGTCGGTTTCCGACGCCTGACGCCGCGTGGCTCGGAACAGTCGATCAAGGCAATTGCCGATGTGAACGCCTTGCTCGACGACATCGTTCGGGAAGCGGCCGGGCAATAGTCCCTTGAGCTTGAACAACTAAAAAACCGCCCGGCTTGAACCGGGCGGTTTTCATTTGGGAAAGCGGCGATTACTCAGCCGGCGTGAATGTCTTCAGATAGGCGATGACGTCAGCGCGGTCTTCTTCCTTCTTGAGGCCGGCAAAGGCCATCTTTGTCTTCTTGATCATGCCCTTGGGGTTTTCAAGATAGGTGTTGAGGGTCTCGTCGTTCCATACAAGGCCTCCGGCACCGGCCTCGACCATGTCCTTGGAATATTTCGATGCATATTCCTCATTGGTACCGGCGGTGCGACCGATCAATCCGTTAAGAACAGGACCAACCTTTGCTTTTGCGCCTTCACCAACTGCGTGGCAGGCGGCGCATTTCTTGAAGACCTTTTCGCCACTGGCGACGTCGCCTTCGGCAAATGCCGGACTTGCCATGAATGCAGCCAAGACAGCCAGCGCAATTGTTTTCTTCATCCCGTTTCTCCTTGTTTCAGCCAGTTTGGGGCAAGTGCCCTTAAGGCATCCAGAATGTTTCCCGTAACGAGATACTGGAGACCGAGCCACGCCCCGATGAAAATTCCGGCCAGCGCCACTGGTGCTGACCAAGCCAACAAGGCTGCGGCGGAAAGGCCCTGGCCGACCGTGCAACCCTGTGCGAGAACGCCACCCGTTCCCATCAGAAAGCCGCCAATCATCTGGCGACGAAGTTCTATTGCATCATCGCATGCTTCCCAGCGAAATTCATTGCGGCGAATTGCCGTAAGGAAAGCTCCAAGCACAACGCCTGCGACCGCGCCTATGCCGAAATTCAGACTCGCCCCGGTCATGGTCATGAAATAGACCAGCGTTTCTCCCAGCGGCACGGTGAAGGTGTAAGATACCAGCCGCTCTGCTTCGAAGTCGGATTGGGCAAGATAGCCCGTCACATACCATCCCCAAGCAATTGCAAGGCCGACGCCGATTGCCGAGGCCAATCTTCGGAAGCTGGTTCTCAGCGATGGTGACGATAGGGCCCAGCCAGCCGCAATCAGGAATACAATCCCGGCAATTGCAAGAAGGGGAAGCCCTGTTGCGTTTGCAATCGCATGACCGAAACCGGCTGGCGATGATGGTGCATCAGGCATCGGAAACAGCGTAACCCGCAAATAGGCAGTGGCACCTGCAACAGCGGCATAAGCGGATATTCCCATGACCAGAAAGGAGACGATGGACTTGAGATCGCCCCCGCCGATGCGTGCCAGCATGCCGAAACCGCAGGTTCCCACAAATGCCATGCCCAGACCAAACAGGATTGCGCCGACAAATGTGGAAAGGACGGTGGCCGGGGCCGCCAGATAGAATGACCCGCTCACCGACACGGTTCCGGTAGCATCAAGGGCGAAGGATGCCAGAGCTGCAATGCCGATGGCCAGGGCCCACATGCGCAAGCGGTCGGCATTGTTGCCAAGTACCAGATCCTCAATGGCTCCGAGCGTACAAAAGCGTCCCCATCTGGCGGCGATGCCGAGCACCATGCCTCCTGCCAGTCCGCCTATTGCTGCAATTGTGCCTGTGGATAATTCTTCCAGCAATGCCGTGCGCCAATCAGCAGGGGGTCGCGGAATCGCGACAGAACATGTTGTAGAGGAATTCGACTGCCTTGCGGGTCTTTGCATCGGCGATGGAATAGTAGATCGTCTTGCCTTCGCGGCGTGCGTCCACCAAGCCTTCGATGCGGAGCCGCGCAAGCTGCTGGGATACGGCGGGCTGGCGCGCAGCAAGCAGTTCCTCAAGCTCGGTTACTGAACGCTCGCCGTCAGCAAGATAGCACAGGATCATCAGCCTTCCCTCGTGGCCGAGCGCCTTGAGGAAATCGGTCGCCGTGCGCGCATTGTTGGCCATGGCATCCAGGTCCTTTTCCTGGAGAGGTTCATCAAACAGTGCAACAGACATGGTCCGGTCCTCAAATCGCTTTCAGTGAAAGCGGTTGTTCAATTGTGTTTCCGTCATCCGGTCGCCCGGGGAGTTTTTGCAGCATTTCGTCCAGAAGCCCCCAGAAAAAGTCCTCTCCAGGATAGCCCCGAATCCTGCCGACTTCCTGGCCGTTCTCTACCAGTACAAATGTAGGCGTGTATCGTCCCGGGTCAATTCCCGCCAGATCAGCAGGCAATCTTGAGTGGATGTCAACTTTGCGAAGCGGGGCGATGCGGCCTTCTTCCGTCATTGGATATGCAGGGCCGATCTGCGCGTCCCAGGTTTCGCACCAATGGCAATTGGCCTGTTCGAACATGATGAGTTCGGCAGCGCTTGCCGGTCTTGCCGCCAGAGCGCTGACCAGCAGTGAAATTGCAAACAGTGCGGAACCCAGCAGCAGCAGATTGCCGGACCAATTGGCAGGAATAATCGGGATGCAGCGCTTCATGGGTCGTACTTTCTCGTCGGTCTCTATCGTGACGTTCACAAATCCACTTGCTAAACGTATCATGATTTATGAATATGTAGCATATTCGGGAGGAAAATCCATGGGGCTTGATGTAACCTATTGGGGCGCGTTTATCGCTGGCCTCGTGTCATTCATATCACCTTGCGTGCTTCCCATCGTTCCGCCCTATCTTTGCTTCCTGGCCGGAATGTCGATGAGTGAATTGTCGAGTTCATCGCAAGAGCGCGGCAATGGCGCAAGGATAGTGGGTTCGTCCATTGCCTTTGTCCTGGGTTTTGCGACCGTGTTTGTTGCGCTGGGGGCTGCTTCGTCCTTCATTGGCCAGTTCGTTACACGCTATCTGGATACGCTTTCGGTTGTCGCAGGCGTGATCATCATCATTCTCGGCTTGCACTTTCTCGGGGTCTTCAAGATCGGCCTGCTCTATCGCGAGGCGCGCATTCAGGTGCAGCGCAAGCCAGCAGGCTTTCTGGGAGCCTATGTCGTCGGGCTTGCCTTTGCCTTTGGCTGGACACCGTGTGTCGGGCCGGTGCTTGCGGCGGTGCTGTTCGTGGCAGGGGCCGAGGATACCGCGTTGAAGGGGGCCATGCTGTTGCTGAGCTATGCACTTGGGATAGGCATTCCCTTCATTCTGGCAGCGGTGTTCGTGGTTCCGTTCCTTGGTTTCCTGCGCCGCTTCGCCAAGCATCTGGGTACTGTGGAAAAAGTCATGGGCGGGTTGCTGGTGGCAACGGGCCTGCTTTTCATCACCGGTCAGATGCAGACACTTTCCTATCTTTTGCTGGAATGGTTCCCGTCCTTGGGGACAGTCGGCTAGCGCTGACTGCGGTCCCGAGGCTTGATCCCGGCAGGTCCGGGGATGGAGGTTGAAATGAGAAATGCGATCGTGAAACTGCTTGTTCCAATGGTCATGGTTGTGGCCGCGTCATTCTTTGCCAGCCTTGTCCAGGCGGCAGAGGTTGGCGATGACGGATTGCACAAGGAGGAATGGTTCTCCGAGACTTTCCGCGACATTCGCGAGGACATGGCCACGGCCAAGGCAGAAGGCAAGCGGCTTGCCATCATCTTCGAGCAACGTGGCTGCATCTATTGCAAGAAGCTGCATGAGACTGTGCTGTCCGATCCTGAAGTGCGCGACTACATCAGTGATCACTACATGGTAGTGCAATACAATATGTTTGGTGATGTCGAAGTGACAGACCTTGACGGCGAGCAGTTGAGCGAGAAATCGGCAGCGCGCAAATGGCGGGTTGTCTATACACCGACCATCATGTTCTTTCCGGAGGATGCAACGGACGAGAAAGCTTCAGCCGACAGGGCTGCGGTGGAGATCATGCCGGGTGCCTTCGGCAAGTGGACGACGCTCAACATGTTCAAATGGGTCGTCGAAAAGGGCTATGAGGGCGAGGAGCATTTCCAGAAATATCATGCCCGCAAGATCGAAGAAGCGCGCAAGGAAGGAAAAATCCTTTCCGAATGACTGACCCTGCGGGTTTTCGGCTGGCGAAAGCTGAATGTGCACATATGCAAAAAATCATATTTGTGCATTGAAGTCCGTTCGTCATGGCGCTAATGTGTTGGCGGAGTGGAGGGACCGATTGCAGTTTCTTGGCAGTCGGACGCAATGATGGAGGAAGAAAACCATGAAATCGGGAAGAACGATTCTGGGCGCTTTTGCAGGCGGTATCGCACTGGCGGTGGCGTTTGGCGTTGCCAGTGCAGGCGAAATGGCGCCTGGTGACATCAAGATCGAAGACAACATGGTCGCGATGTCGGTCAGCGGCGCAGACGGCAATGCGGAAGAGGGCGCGGCTGCATTCAAGAATCGCGGATTGGGCAATTGCCTTGCCTGCCATGTCAATTCGGCAATGAGCAAGGAACTGTTCCAGGGCAATATCGGGCCTTCGCTGGACGGGGTTGCGGAACGCTATAAGCCAGAGGAATTGCGCGCGATCGTCGTCAACTCCAAGGCCGTGTTTGGTGACGAAACGGTCATGCCCGGCTTCTATTCGCTCGATGTAGGCAAGCATGTGCGTGAGGATCTGGTCGGCAAGACGATCCTGACTTCGCAGCAGGTCGAAGACATCGTCGCATATCTGACAACCCTCAAGTGAACAACGAAACCCAAGGAGGACCAGCCATGATGCTGACAAGACGCAGCGCGCTTGCACTCTCGGCCGGAGCATCCGCATTTGCATTGGCCGGCATGACCGGTGTGGCATTTGCGAGCCCCGAAGACACGAAAGCGATGATGATGGAATTCACCGGCGGCAAGGAGCCGGCGACAGGAACCATCACTCTCAACGCGCCTGAAATTGCCGAAAACGGAAACACTGTTCCAATCTCCGTATCGGTCGACAGCCCGATGACAGCGGAATCCTACGTGGAATCAGTCGTGCTCTACGCCGATGGCAATCCGAGCCCGGCGGTCGCGACCTTCCATTTCACGCCGATGAGCGGTGAAGCTGCGGCAACCACGCGGATGCGTCTTGCAAAGACGCAGAATGTCGTTGCCGTCGCGAAGATGAATGACGGTTCGGTGTTCATGGATACCAAGCAGGTCAAGGTCACAATCGGCGGCTGCGGCGGCTGAGCGACAACAGGGAGATTACGAAAATGGCAGCTAGCAAACCACGCGTGAAGGTCCCCAAGTCTGCTTCAGCGGGCGAGGTCATCACCATCAAGACACTGATCAGCCATGACATGGAGTCAGGGCAGCGCAAGGACAAGGAAGGCAAGCCTATCCCGCGCAAGATCATCAACAAGTTCGCCTGCGAGTTCAACGGTCAGCCGGTGTTCTCCTGCGATCTCGATCCGGCAATTTCGGCAAATCCGTATTTCGAGTTCACCGCCAAGGTGGCCGAAAGCGGCACATTCAAGTTCACCTGGACGGACGATGACGGCACGGTTTACTCGGCCGAAAATCCGATCGAGGTGAAATAGGCTTTGCCTGGAAACCGGGACCGGAGGGAGTCGGTCCCAAGCTGGAGGGAACCAAGATGAAAAGAACAGTGATAGCCGCAGCAATGGCGTTGGGCGCTCTTGCCATGTCGGCAGGCTGGGCAAATGCCGATCCGGTCGATGACGAACTGGAAATTGACGGCGTCAAGATGATTACCCGTGCCAAGGCACCGGAAGGTCATCCATTTGACGAGGTCTATTCCGGGTGGCTGTTCCGTGAGGCAGACACACGCGCCATGGAAGCGGATTCAATCGAGAATCCGGCCATGACTGCGGTCGATGACGGCGAAGCAATGTGGAACAAGGTGGAAGGAACAGCAGGAAAATCCTGCGCCTCCTGCCATGGCAATGCATCCGAGAGCATGAAGGATGTTGGTGCGCATTTCCCGAAATGGGATGCGTCTACCAACAAGCCGATCAATGTCGAGTTGCAGATCAACAAGTGCCGCACCGAGCAGATGGGGGCTGAAGCACTTCCATTCGACAAGGGCGGCCAGCAGGAACTGACGACCTATATCAAGTACCAGTCGCTTGGTACGCCGGTATCGATCGACCTGTCCCAGGGCGAGATGCAGAAGTGGTGGGACCAGGGCAAGGAACTCTACTATACCCGCACGGGCCAGTTGAACCTTTCCTGCGCATCCTGTCACGAAGTCGGCATGGGCAAGATGATCCGCGCCGACCATCTCAGTCAAGGCCAGGTCAACGGATTCCCGCTCTATCGCCTGAAGAGCGGCCTGACCTCGGTTCACAACCGTTTCCGTGGTTGCATTCGTGACACGCGTGCAGAAATGCCAAAGGCATTTTCGGACGAGTTGATGGCGCTGGAAGTCTATGTGACCTGGCGTGGTACCGGCCTCTCGGTCGAGACCCCGGCAGTGCGTCACTGATCCATACCAATGCCCGGCCCGGAAATTCCGGGCCGGGATTTTGACCGCAATTGCGGCCAGGCTTCATGTTCCACAGTTTCGGGATGACCCGGCGGCGACCTGCCGCCGATGACAGCTCATTGCCGAAAATCACTCCGCCGGAGGATTGAAATGGTAAGCAGACGCGAGTTTCTGATGGCATCCGTGGCCGCTTCGGCAATTGCCGGTGGCGGGTTGATTGGCAGCTGGAGCCGCGCAGCCGCGCAGCAGGCACTCTCCGAAGATGCATTGCTCGGGTTCGAGCCATTCGGGAATGTCACGCTGCTTCACGTTACCGATTTGCATGCGCAAGTGAAGCCGCTGTATTTCCGCGAGCCGTCGATCAATGTGGGCGTTGGCGAGGTCAAGGGCCTGCCGCCGCATGTAACGGGTGCAGACTTTCTCAAGCTCTACAATATCGAGCCGGGTTCGCCGCATGCATATGCGCTGACATCGGAGGATTTCGCCGCCCTTGCCGGAACCTATGGCAAGCTTGGCGGGCTTGACCGGATTGCGCATATCATCAAGCGGGTGCGTGCTGAGCGCCCGGACAACACGCTGCTGCTCGATGGCGGTGACACTTGGCAGGGCTCCTATGTTTCCAACAAGACGCTTGGCGGCGACATGGTGGAACTGATGAACCTGTTGCAGCCAGATGCGATGACGGCGCATTGGGAATTCACCTATGGCGCTGACCGGGTGCAGGAAATCGTTGACGGCTTGCCCTTTGCGTTCCTTGGCTCCAATATTTTCAACGCCGAATGGGACGAGCCGGCCTATGAGCATACTGCCTTCTTTGAAAAGGGCGGCGTGAAGGTAGCCGTGGTTGGCCAGGCATTCCCCTATCTGCCAATCGCCAATCCGAAATGGATGTTCCCCGAACTTTCCTTCGGCATCCGCGAGGAAACTTTGCAGGCCAATGTCGAGGCCGCGCGGGCCGAGGGTGCCGAACTTGTCGTTCTGCTCTCGCATAACGGCTTTGATGTTGACCGCAAGCTCGCCAGCCGCGTCAGGGGTATTGATGTTATCCTGACGGGCCACACGCATGACGCCATTCCCGAGCCGGTAATGGTCGGCAAGACGATGCTGATCGCCTCCGGCTCGAATGGCAAATTCCTGACCCGTCTCGATCTCGACGTCTCTGGCGGAGAGGTCAAAGGCTTCCGGCACCGGCTCATTCCCGTTTTCTCGGATGTGATCTCGTCTGACGCGGAAATGGCAGCCAAGATCGATGAAGTGCGCCAGCCGCATGAGGCGGAGCTGCAACGAGTACTGGGCAAGACCGACTCGCTGCTGTACCGGCGCGGCAATTTCAACGG
>JAGRLM010000205.1 GCA_020441795.1 Nitratireductor sp. | reverse complement strand
ACCATTGACCCGCCGAATGACTGGAACTGGTCCACATAGCTGTCCATGCGGCCTGCCGTTGTCGGTCCGAAGGAACCCGAGGCATAGCCCGCCGGAGTCTTGGCGGGGCCAGCATAATAGACGGGATGGTTCTTGAAGTAGTCGGGCATGCCTTCGCCATTTTCGAGCCGCTCACGGATTTTTGCATGCGCCAGATCACGTGCAACAATGATGGTGCCCGTCAGGGAAAGACGAGTCTTTACCGGGTGTTTCGACAATTCGCTGAGGATTTGATTCATCGGCTGGTTGAGATCGATCTTCACCTCACCGGCATGCAGCGCCTCATCGGTGATTTCAGGCAGATATTTGGACGGGTCTGTTTCCAGCGCCTCCAGGTAGATGCCATCGCGGGTGATCTTGCCTAGCGCCTGGCGATCGGCGGAGCAGGAAACACCCAGTCCGATCGGCAATGATGCGCCGTGGCGCGGCAGGCGAATGACACGCACATCGTGGCAGAAATACTTGCCACCAAATTGCGCGCCAACCCCCATTTGCTGGGTGAGCTTGTGGACTTCCGCTTCCATTTCGAGATCGCGGAAGGCATGACCCGTTTCCGAACCGCTGGTCGGCAGATCATCGAGATATTTGGTCGAGGCCAGCTTCACCGTTTTCAGGTTCATTTCGGCAGATGTGCCGCCAATGACGATGGCGAGGTGATAGGGCGGGCAGGCCGCTGTGCCCAATGTCAGGATCTTTTCCTTCAGGAAATCGATCATGCGGTCATGGGTCAGCAGCGATGGCGTGCCCTGGAAGAGGAATGTCTTGTTGGCCGAGCCACCGCCCTTGGCGACGAAAAGGAACCTGTATTCGTCCTCGCCTTCCTCATAGACATCAATTTGGGCTGGAAGATTGTTCTTGGTGTTCTTTTCCTCGAACATCGAGATCGGAGCCAGTTGCGAATAGCGCAGGTTCTTTTTCTCGTATGCGTCCAGCACGCCCGCGCCCAAAGCCGCTTCATCGCCGCCGGCCGTCCAGACGCGCCTGCCTTTCTTGCCCATGATGATGGCCGTTCCGGTGTCCTGACACATCGGCAGGACGCCGCCAGCCGCGATATTGGCGTTTTTCAGTAGGTCATAGGCAACGAAACGGTCATTCTCGGTGGCTTCCGGATCGTCGAGGATGGCTGCAAGCTGCGTCAGATGACCTGGTCGAAGCAGATGGTTGATATCCATGAATGCCTGCTCGGACAGCATGCGCAATGCCTCGGGTTCGACCACCAGGATTTCTTCGCCACGAAAGGTGTCGGTGGTCACGAAATCCCCTACCAGCTTGCGCCACGGGGTATTGTCCTTGCCATGCGGGAACATTTCAAAACCGGTCGAATTCATGGCGATACCTCCACTTGCGAAATTTCCCTCTATCTAACGGATTTGCGCTGTGGCGCAACGCGACCTTTGGATTGTGTCGCGCAAAAACCGGCCCTGCGGGATATTAACCCTTGATTCAGGCTCAATTCAGCTTTTTGCCCTGATCGTTGCAGGGTTTACCTTTTTATTGTTTGTATTGGCTAGTTTGCCTGAAGCAGGGACCGGCAAAACAAAAACAATTTTCATGAGCCGGCATGGGGTAAACACAATGCTCGGTAAATTCCGCGCCTTTCGTACGGGGCTTCATTTCAGGTTTCTGTTGCTCGTGTCAGGATTGGCCGTGGCCCTGTTGGCTGCGCAGCTGGTTACAGATACCGCGAATGAAATTCGCAAGGCAAACCAGCGACAGATCGCCGATGCGCTGAGTATCACAGCGGTCATGGCGCGTAGCCTCGAAAAACAGTTCGACCGTTTCGAGCTTTCCGATATCGAGGAAATTCTTTCGTCAGTGCGAAGCCGCCCGGGCGTTTTGCAGTTGAGTGTTGTCGACCGCGACCTGACATTCTATCTCGATGGTGATCCGCGCACCTCGCCCATCGCATCCTTCAACAATTCAGATGTCCAGCTTCGCGCTCTCAAGTCAGCCAAGACCGAGCACAAGGTCAGCGAAAAGGGCATCGAAGTCGGCGAGCCGCTGCTATCAAACGGTATGGCAATCGGATCGGTCTATATCCGCTTCCGCAATCCGGGCTTTCTCGAAACCGTTCTGCCAATCATCGGCTCGAAGCTGATGACCATGGTGCCGATCCTGATTGCAGGCCTGCTGTTTTCTGCAGGTTTGGTCAGCCAGATCACCTTGCCGCTGCGCCGCTTGTCGGTTGCGGCCATGGCGTTTTCCGCAGGTGATCTGAATTTGAAGATCAAGGTCGAGGGCGCTCGCGAAATTCGCCAGCTTGGCGAGGCATTTGCATCCATGATCGAGAAGCTGAAGGCCAATATCGAGCAGATTTACGAACTCGCCTATGTTGATCGTATCACGCAATTGCCGAACCGCGAATATTTCCGCATGGAATTGACGCGTGCGATCAACAAGGCGCAACGCGCCAATGTTGCCGGAGCCTTGCTTTTTGTCGATCTTGATGGCTTCAAGCGGGTCAATGATACATTGGGCCATGATCTGGGCGACAAGCTGCTTGGCAAATTCGCCGAGCGTATTTCGCAGGTCGTGCGCTCGGATGACACCATTTCCTATCAGGCGGCGGCTGAGTTCGAGAAGAACACGGAAGAGCAGGAAGCCAGGGAGAAGGAAAAACAGGTGCTTGCGCGCCTTGGTGGCGACGAATTCACGATCCTGCTCGCGGAAATTCGCGAGGAAACGGATGCCGCGACCGTTGCGCGCCGCATCATCAGGGCAGTCAGCGAGCCGTTTGACATTGGCGGCACCGAAGTGCGCATCGGCGCGTCTGTCGGCATTGCCACATTCCCGCGCGATGGCGCCGATTACCAGTCCGTGCTCAAGAGCGCCGACATGGCCATGTATCTGGCCAAGGAGGAGGGCAAGAACACTTTCCGCTTCTTCTCGGAAGAACTGAACGACCGCGCCTCCAAGCGCATGCAGATCGAAACCGATTTGCGCCAGGCACTGGCCGAAGGTGAGCTCGAGCTTCACTATCAGCCAAAGGTGGATTGCAAGACGGGTGCGCCTACTTCGCTTGAGGCGCTGGTTCGCTGGCATCATCCCCAGAACGGCATGGTGCATCCGGGCGAGTTCATTTCGATTGCCGAGGAATGCGGCTTGATCCTTCAGCTGGGCAAATGGGTGCTGAAAGCTGCCTGTTCGCAGATTCGCGAGTTCGAGAATGCCGGGATGGTCTTGCCGATCGCGGTCAATATCTCGATGCAGCAGTTCGAGCAGCAGGATTTCTCCGATTGGGTGCTTCAGGTGGTGAAGGAAGCCGGTATCAGCGCGAAAAATCTCGAAATCGAGATTACCGAAAGCATGGCGATGAGTGATCCCAAGCGCGCGCTCAACCATATCCGCCAGCTCAAGCGGGCAGGGATCCGCATAGCCATTGATGACTTTGGAACGGGATATTCCAATCTGGCGCAATTAAGCCGCTTGCCTTTCGACGTCTTCAAGATTGACCGGTCATTCGTGCAAATGCTGGATAACACATCTGACGAGCATGGCATCGTGATCATCAAGACCATCATGGCGATGGCTCAAAGCCTCAACTATGAAACGGTTGCCGAAGGCGTTGAGACCGAGGAACAGCGCAAGATCCTGGCCGATGCAGGCTGCAAGTCCGCGCAGGGCTACCTGTTCGCCCGGCCAATGCCTATCAGCGCCTTGATGGAATGGATCGCGGATCGCTCGGCGTCTGAATTGAAACAGATCGGCGTCAAGGCCAACCGCAAGAAAATGTCTGCCTGAGGGCTGGTTCAAACCCAGTTTGCTGCAATCCGGGCAACGGTTTCCCACAATTCGTCATAGTGGGAAATGACGTGATCGGGTGAATATTCGCGGATCGGCTTGTCGGAATAGCCGAAATCAACGGCAACAACCGGAATCGATGCCGCCCTAGCCGCGGAAATATCGGTGATGGAATCTCCCACCATCACCGTCCTTGCCGGGTTGCCGCCTGCCTGTTCTACGGTTCCCGTCAGGTGGCGGGGATCAGGCTTGCGGACCGGAAACGTATTGCCGCCCGCAATTGCCGCGAAATAATCTGCCACACCCAGTTCAGCTACCAGTTTGCGGGCCATGGCTTCCTGCTTGTTGGTGCAGATGGCCAATTGCCAGCCAGCGTTGGCGAACCGTTCGAGTGCGCCCTCCACGCCGTCATATAGGACGGTGTTGACCGCCATGTTCTGCTCATAATCGCTCAGGAACGCGTCGAACAACTGGTCCAGTTTTGCATTTCCCAGTGGCACTCCACGGAATTCATAGGCGCGTTCGATCATCTTCTTCGCACCCAGGCCGACAATGTGGCCGATATCGGCAAAGGCAACGGGCTGCAGGCCTTCAGCGCCAATCACGCGGTTCAGCACCGGCACCAGATCACGGTTCGTGTCTGCAAGCGTGCCATCGAGATCGAGGACGAGCGTGGGTCTTGTGTTCGACGGCATGAAGATGGCCTGTGGCTGTAGAGTGGGAGTGATGTTGCGCTGATGCGAGCCATAACCGCAGCAGGCGAGGTGATCAACACTGGAAATCGGGATACATGCGTGATAGGCGAACGCTGACTTACCGGCCAGATGTCACAGGAAGCGCTTTTTGATGAGCAGGCAATACAAGATCGAGGCGGCGAGAGCCGCACTTGCCCATGTCAGGGATGGAATGCGCCTGGGAATTGGTACCGGCTCCACGGCAGAGGAATTCGTTCGTTTGCTGGCTGAAAAGGTCAGGGAAGGGATGGCGATTTCCGGCGTTTCCACTTCGGAGCGCACGTCTGCGCTTTGTGCCGAACTCGGCATCGAACTTACGACGCTGGAAGCATTACCCGAACTTGATCTCGTCATTGATGGTGCGGATGAAATCGGCCCCGGCCTTTCGCTGGTCAAGGGCGGAGGTGGTGCATTGCTGCGCGAAAAGATCGTGGCAGGGGCATCACAGCGCATGATCGTCATTGCCGATGAAAGCAAGCTCGTGAACATGCTGGGTGCTTTTCCATTGCCTGTCGAGGTCAACCGCTTTGGGGCCGAGACAACCAGAATGCAGATTGTCAGGGCAGGGCAGCAGCTTGGTCTCGATGGCCCTGTTTCCTGGCGTCAGGCTGGCAATGAACGGTTCATCACCGATGAGGGTCACTTCATCCTTGATGCATCTTTTGGCCGCATTCCCGATGCAAAGGCGCTTTCAACAGCGCTTCTGGAGATCCCCGGAGTCGTTCAGCACGGACTTTTTCTGGAAATGGCCGATCTTGCGATTGTCAGCGGACCGGGCGGTTTGCGCGAGGTCGGTGTTTGAAAAAGATTACTGCGCCGCGCCCAAGCGGCAGGCGCGCAACAAGACGGAGAAAATGACATGAATCTGGTTTCCTCGGCCAAAACGGCATTTGTCAGCGCATTGCTGGCAGGCCTTCTGGGCTTTGTTTCGATCCATTCGGCATCGGCACAGGAAGTGTCGGAAGAGCACCTCAAGGCAGCACGCGCAGCTGTTGCAGCATCTGCATCAACAACATCGCTGGACAACATCCTGCCGGAAATCGGTGAAAAGGCGAAAGAACAACTTATTACCAACCGGCCGGATGAAGCGGACAAGATTTCGGCAATCGTTGATGAAGCCACCATTTCTCTGGCAGCGCGTCGTCGCGATCTCGAAGATGAAGTCGCGCGGATTTACGCCAATGTGTTTTCCGAAGAAGAACTGAAAACAATTGAGGAATTCTACAAGACCGAAGCAGGCCAGAAGCTCATTCGCGAAACACCGGTCATTGCCCGCTCGATGGACCAGGCAGCGCGCGTATGGACCAATGGCATGCAGCGCGATCTTTCCGCGGAAGTGGCAAAGCGCCTCAAGGAAGCCGGACTTGAATAAACTTTGATGCAACAGTGACTGGATTCACGTCCGGTGCTGTAGCATATGAAATTGACGAGGCCCGGATACATGCTTCCGGGCCTTTTTGATTTTTCTGCGATGACAAAGGAAACTTCCATGCCTGATTTCGACTATGATTTTTTTGTCATTGGCGGAGGGTCTGGCGGAGTGCGCGCCGGTCGGCTTGCCGCGGACATGGGCAAGCGCGTCGGGATCGCAGAGGAATACCGCTATGGCGGAACTTGCGTCATCCGCGGATGTGTGCCGAAAAAGCTGATGGTCTATGCCTCGCATTTTCCTGAATCATTTGAGGATGCTGCGGGCTTTGGCTGGAGTGTTGGTGAAAGCAGCTTTGACTGGAAGAAGCTGATTGCCAACAAGGATCGCGAAATCGACCGGCTGGAAGGGCTGTACCGCAAGGGCCTGGAAAATGCCGGCGCCGAGATATTCAATACGAGGGCCGAACTCACAGGTTCGCACGAAGTGCTGCTGGTCAATGAGGACCGCATTGTTACCGCCGAGCGAATCCTGATTGCTACCGGGGGAACACCGACCCGGCTTGAATCCCTCGAAGGCCACGAGCTTTGCATTTCCTCCAACGAGGTGTTCCATCTCGAAGAACAGCCGAAATCGATCGTCATCAAGGGCGGCGGCTATATTGCGGTGGAATTTGCCTGCATCTTTGCGGGCCTCGGCACGAACACAACGCTGGTCTATCGCGGAGACCATATCCTGCGCGGTTTCGACCATGACCTTGCCTTCCATCTCAGGGAAGAGATGGAAAAGAAGGGCATCCGCATCATTCTCGGTGCGAATATCGCCCGGGTCGAGGCCAATGGCGCGTCGAAGAAGGTGACAATCGACAATGGCGAAGTGCTCGATGCCGACGAGGTGATGCTGGCGGTTGGCCGCCTGCCGAACACGAAGGGCCTGGGGCTTGAAAAGGCTGGCGTCGTGACGGACAGGATTGGTGACATCCGGGTCGACCAGTATTCTCGCAGTTCTATCCGCCACATCCTGGCGGTGGGCGACGTGACCAACCGCGTGGCGCTGACGCCGGTGGCGATCCACGAAGCGATGTGCTTGATCGAGACCGAATTTCGCGGCAATCCGGTGAGCCCGGACCATGACCTCATTCCAACGGCGGTGTTTTCCTCGCCGGAAATCGGCACCGTCGGCATGAGCGAGGAAGCGGCAGGGCGGCAATATCGCGAACTTGAAATCTATCGCGCGCATTTCCGCCCGATGAAGCACACGCTTTCGGGCCGCGACGAGAAGATGCTGATGAAGATCGTGGTCGAGGCGAAAACGCGCAAGGTGCTGGGCGTGCACATCCTTGGGCCTGATGCCGGCGAAATGGCGCAGGTGCTGGGCATTGCGCTGAAAATGGGCGCGACCAAGGATGATTTTGACCGCACCATGGCGGTTCACCCGACCGCGGCGGAAGAACTGGTGACGATGTACAAGCCAAGCTACCTGGTGAAGGACGGCAAGAGGGAAGGGTGAGGGGGTGGGGGCGCTTTCAGGTTGCGGTGTGCCTCACAAACGGGCATGATTTGAGCTCTACCGATTGGAGCTGCTGGTCTGGCGAAAGTGGTGACTGGATACTCTACGTATCTTGGTGAAAATATTTTTATTTTATCCTTTTTGAAATTTCTATTACTATGTTTACGTAAATATCCCCAGATAGACTTCTTGAGTTTTGTCCATTATAAAAGCGAATCGCATTCATGTCGTCGGCTTTCGAATTTTTCATGATATCTTCAATTAAGCTATTAACAAATATTACGGACTCGCAATATTTATATAGCTTAGTTAATTCGAAATCTGGATAATCGTTAACAATGTTTGACAATTTGACTTGTGGAAATCCAACGGAAAAATCTTTTACATAAAACAGAAATTTCCACAATCCAGTATAAACTGCAAATTTTTCAAATGAATACTCAATATATCCTGTATTAAAATACTCAACAATAATAATAGCCTTTGCCAATTTGTTATATTTTAAATCGTTGTTATTGCAATTTATGATACTTTTTGAATAACTTTTTTTAATAATCTTTTTTATTGTGATGTCAATTCCTCCAACAATTCTTTTTGAACTTTTATCGTAAGAAAGGAATTCATAGTTTCTATTATCAATTACTAGAATAGTAATGAATATTAAAAATATAAAAAACGGAATGTAAATAATTGAAATTATGTATTTCATTTTATTGCAAATATTGTAATTCCAGCTGCGAATGCTGCGGTTGCGATTTGTTGTGCGCAGCTGGTCAATATTTTCGGCCAATCGATGTGATTTTTTAAATTGGAAAACAGCGGTTTGACCGGGATCGAGTTTCCAATGACTGCAAAGAAACGTGCGGTGTAAAAATACAAAATAATGTATGCAGAATACATAAGAAAAAATGTATTCTTTTGTATATCCCAATTTTCATTAACTATTACATCCCAAAAAATAATTACAGGCCAAACCATAATAAAAGCAGTTGCAGCTGACGAAACGCCCGATACGATTTCAGCCTCTTTGCCATATATAAGAGAAAGAATTAGACCAGTAGCCGCTGGGGGGAGTAGCTTGAACAAAAAGGAAATCCAAAAATTGATCTGACCATTATCGCGGTATATCTGCGTGATTTTTTGGGAAAGAATTTTTGAATCATCCCCATTAAAGTCATGTTCCCAGTAGTACTTTGACATATCAACATCGGACAGTTGAATGTTCAATTTCTGAGCGCATTCGTAAACGAGTTCACCTCCGTCGACCTTTAAATTCTCGTAAGTTATCAGCTTATATGTGTTCAATATAGCACATTGTGAATCATGATCAATTCCAGGTGGACGCACAAAGAACGCCTCTTGCTCACTGCCTGATATTACCTTCGAAAAAGAGAAATAATAACGATCAGGTAGAAAAGTTAGCGCTTTTACAGCAGCGACGCAAAAAAAGATACCCAAAAACAGTCCGGAAAATCGGATCTGATACTCAAATATTTTCTGGATCATACGATAACCTCAAATAAGATTGATGGATATCAAAAATAAATAATGGCTAGATGTCAACAAAAATGTCTATCGAATATAGCAACCACTTGACAATAAGTGAAATTGGGTTGTATGGGATGTACAAACACGGTACCCACCTGACAGTTCTGCATTTTTGACAGCACCCCCGTCACTCCCTGACCAGCCAGTCGGCCACCTGCGGCCAGAGGGTTTCGCGGTGGTCTTCGCGGAAAAAGCCGAAATGACCGATCGGCGCATTGTATTCAGAAGCCGAATACCACCGGGTCTTGACGGGGGCGTTCTCATACCAGGAGACGAGCACGTCGGTGCTTTCGCGGGTGGCCCAGGGGTCGTCGTCAAAGCCGACTGCCATGATGGGAATGGAAACCTCGGCAAAGCGCTCGCGCTGCGGCACCTCATTGTCGGACATGAAATAATCGGGTGAATTGCACCATTTGCGCCACTGGTTGAAAGCGCCGAACGGGATGTCCTTGCCCATGCCGGCCCAGCCCGGCAATTTGCCGAGCGTTGCGGCAACGGGGAGGCCGATCAGGTTCATGTTGCGGCTGAGCTTGTCGCGTTCGCGCGTCAGGCCGAGATAGCCGGAACCTGCGGCAATCGTCATGTAGCGCAGGAAATGATGTGACATGCCGCTCAGGCCCAGCGCCTGGCCGCCAAAGGAATGGCCGATGCCAGCAAGCTGGCTTTCAGGCTTGTGCCGGCGCAATGCCTTGATGGCGGCAGGCATGTCGCGTGTTGCCCAGTCCGCCATTCGGACCTTGCGGTTCATTCCGCGCGGCAAGGGCCTGCCGATGCCGCGATAATCATAGGTCATGACTGCGCTGGCGCCATGGTCTGCAAGATATTGTGCGAAGCGGCGATAGACCTTTCTGGGAACTGCAGTCGCCGAGGAGATCAGGATCGCCGGGCCGCGGCCATGCGCGCCAGCGACGCTTTCAAACAGCGTTGCCTCGATCTGGATGCCGTCTTCGGTAAGTATCTCGATGTCTTCCATGCATCCACGATAGGTTGGCCGTAATGCAGGTCAAGCGGTCCTTGCCAAAATCGCTGGCAAATTGCATGACAACATGATGCGGAAACGGGACTTGTGCGCATGAGCGACGCTCTGATTGGCTATTTCGGTTATGGTTCGCTGGTCAACCGCCAGACCTTGCGGACGGATTATGTTTCGACCCATCGCGCGAGCCTTTCGGGTTGGCGACGGCATTGGCAAAGCAGGGGCGTTGACATGGAAAACCATCAGGGCCGCCAGATTGCGCTGTTGTCGATACACCGAAATACCGATGCCATGATCAGTGGCATGCTGGTCATCGACCGCAAGGCAAATCTCGATGCGGTTGACTTGCGCGAGGCCCGTTACGACCGGGTGGCGATTGCCCGTGAAGACCTGCAACTGCACGACTACGGAACAAGCCACGGCTCTGCGGGCGAATTGCCGGATGAGCTTTATGTCTATGTCGGACGCAATGATGCGCAGTCGGAGGCCGCCCCGGACTTGCTGCAAAGCTATCTCGATGCCGTGATGGCCGGTTTCCTCACCGAATATGGTGAGGCAGGCGTCCATCATTTCCTGGAAACGACTGTCGGATTTGATCGGCGCGTCATTGCAGACCGGCATGATCCATTATATCCGCGGGCGGTCGTGCTCGAACGGGAACGGGCATCCTGGTTCGACCATTTGCTGACGAAGCATGGTGCGACCTTCGCGCCATAATCCGGTGCCGGTTTCGATAATGGGGATGACGGGCGCAAAAAGCGCCGCTATAAGGCCGCAACATTGCTTTATGCAACACGATGCGCCTCCTGATACCAGGCTGGCGCGAAAACCTTGGTATAGCGTGAGGAAAAGATCATGGCCGAGAATTGGACACCGCAATCATGGCGCAGCAAGCCTATCGTGCAGGTTCCAGCCTATCCCGACCAGGAGGCCTTGAAGGTGGTGGAAGCGCGGTTGGCAAGCTTTCCGCCGCTGGTATTTGCAGGTGAGGCGCGGGCACTGAAAAAGCAGCTCGCCAATGTCGCGGAAGGCAAGGCTTTCCTGCTGCAGGGTGGCGATTGTGCCGAGAGCTTTGCCGAGCATGGTGCTGACAATATCCGCGATTTCTTCCGCGTATTCCTGCAGATGTCGGTGGTCCTTACCTATGCTGCGGCAAAGCCGGTGGTAAAGGTCGGTCGCATTGCCGGTCAGTTTGCAAAGCCACGCTCATCCGATTTCGAAAAGCAGGGCGATGTGACGCTGCCCAGCTATCGTGGTGACATCATCAACGGTATCGAGTTCACGGAAGCTTCGCGCATTCCCGATCCCGAGCGCCAGATCATGGCCTATCGCCAGTCAGCTGCAACGCTCAACCTGTTGCGCGCCTTTGCCCAGGGTGGCTATGCCAATCTGGAGCATGTGCATCAGTGGATGCTTGGGTTTGTCGACAACTCGCCGCAATCCGAGCGCTATCGCCAGTTGGCAGACCGGCTTACCCAGACGCTGCGTTTCATGAAGGCCATCGGCTTTTCGGCTGACGAGTACCAGCGCCTGCGCGAGACAGATTTCTATACCAGCCATGAGGCATTGCTGCTTGGCTATGAGGAAGCGTTCACGCGGGTCGATTCCACTTCGGGTGACTATTATTCGACCTCGGGCCACATGATCTGGATCGGTGACCGCACGCGCCAGCCTGATCACGCGCATATCGAATATTGCCGTGGTGTGAAAAACCCGATTGGCCTCAAATGCGGCCCATCGCTTTCTGCTGACGGATTGCTCAACCTGATCGACCGCCTGAACCCGGAAAATGAAGCCGGTCGCCTGACACTGATTGCCCGCTTTGGTGCGGGCAAGGTTGGCGATCACCTGCCAGGCCTCATTCGTGCGGTCGAGCGGGAAGGGCGCAAGGTTGTCTGGTCCTGCGATCCGATGCATGGCAACACGATCTCATCGGTTACCGGCTACAAGACCCGTCCCTTTGACAAGGTGTTGCAGGAAGTGCAGGAGTTTTTCCAGGTCCACAAGGCGGAAGGAACGCATGCCGGTGGTGTGCATTTCGAGATGACCGGCAAGGATGTCACCGAATGCACCGGTGGCGCCCGCGCCGTCAGTGATGAGGACCTGAAAGACCGCTATCACACTCATTGCGACCCGCGCCTTAATGCGACGCAGGCGTTGGAACTCGCCTTCCTGGTGTCGGAATTGCTGCAGGCCGAAAGCGATGCCTCGGATGCCAAGGTGGCTGCCATCGCCTGAGGCATGGCGGAAATGAAACAAAAGCGACGGCGGGAAAGTGTCCCGCCGTTTTCATTTGTGGTTTGCTGCAGCCCTTGGGAGGAACTAACATGACACACAAGGGTTCATGCCTTTGCGGCACCGTCAGATATACGGTTTCGGGAGAGCTTCGGGCGGTCACCTATTGCCATTGCAGCCAATGCCGAAAGCAGACAGGGCTGTATTATGCAACAACGGCTGCCGCCGATAGTGATCTGGTCATCGAGGGTGGCGAGAACATCACCTGGTTTGCCGCGTCACAACATGCCAGGCGCGGCTTTTGCGGTACCTGCGGATCAGCACTGTTCTGGAAAATGGAAAGCGCGCCGCATACCGCCATCCTCGCAGGTTCACTGGACGGGAAGACCAAGCTCAAGGGCGAACGGCATATCTTCTGTGCCGACATGGGCGATTATTACACGCTGAATGACGACCTGCCGAAGTTCGACAC
>JAGRLM010000204.1 GCA_020441795.1 Nitratireductor sp. | reverse complement strand
GCGGCCGCCGCTTGCGAGCGGACCCTTGAAGGGTTGATCGTGGAAGTCCGCGCCGCACCAGGACTGCCATCCCCAAAAAGAGCGGGATTGGGTTGCGTCCAAGATATCGTCCAAGCGTGGTGCGATCAGGTCGCCGAGGAAAACACCCTCGTGCCGCGTCTCATTCGTGAACCTATGGGCTAGTTTTGAACGGCAGAGATGGGGCCGGAAGCGGACGGTCGGTTATTTGGCAGACGAAAAGGAAAGCGAAGGTTCACTCGTCGTTGGCGCGATTTCGCTTACGGTCGATTGCTGCAGTTCGACTGGAATGCAGCGAGTGACTGTTTAGAGCCCAAAGCGGACATTGTTGCGTCAACCGGCTCTGTCCGCTTTGTGCCATTTCCAACCGTCAGCCCCTCTTTGAGGCTCCTCAGATGACACCGCAAACTTGGCACATCGCAATGCCTGCGGAGGAGCCGTCTCCACCACCAAGAATGGTCAGAATCTTGGTGGCCCTGTACGATGCCGCTAACGCAACATGGAACTAGCGGAGACCGCAAAGCTGTGTCGCTACCTTGTTCGACGGCTGGGCGAACAGGCTGATGCTGAGTGGCACAGTGTCGTTGTCGTGATTGCAGGTAACCAGGGTCCCGCTTTGAACTTCATTGTAGATGAGGCTCATTGGCAGCCAGGCCAGCCCGAGGCCTGCCAGCGCCATTTCCTTGATGCCCGCCGAGAACGCGCTCTCTGCGATCGCATGACCGATGTCGTTCAAGTTTGTGACGCCAGCACGGGCAAGCGTCTCGCCGAAGAAGCTTCTCGGAGGATAGATGATGACAGGCAAGTCCGCGGGCGGTCGGCCGTCAACGGAGAGTGAAAAGCGCAGCGAGCCGCCGACAACGGGAATGAGTCGGTCCTGTCCCCAGACTGAACGGACGATACCATCGTCAAAAGGCAAGTCGACGTCATTTTGACGCTCATAGCACATCAGAAGGGAAGCCTCGCCGCGGAGAAACAACGACATGCACTCGTTGTGATTGGCCGCGCGAACCCGAAAGCCGATCACCGGATATCGCTGACGTGCAGCCGCCGCAAATTCTGGGAAGGCCGACTGGATGAGGGAATGCTGTGCGGCGATCGTCACGATCGATCGGCCAGGGTCGTATCCGGCTAATCGCTGGCGCAACTCGCGCACATGCCCCACCAGCGCTTGCAATTCCGCTGAATTGGCCAGCAATGCGGGCTCAATCTCCACCCGGTTTGAGTCACGCTTGATGATTGGGCGCCCTAGCCAGGTTTCGAAGCTTCGGATCCGGCGCGAGAAGGCCGGCTGGGTTACGTTCCTGCGCCGCGCCGCACGGCTCATGTTGCCCTCTTCAAGCAGCACGAGAACGTCGTCAAACAGGGTCAGATCCATGGGGCCTCCGATCTACTCGTACTCAAGGTATGAGCACACCAACAGATTGGCATTATTCGCGATGTACTTAGCGACCTATTCTGCAGAGAAACTTGAGTGGAGCAAATCCGATGGGTCACACTCATCCGTCGAGCGGATCGCAGGACAATCAGGCAGCCGGAGCCCCCGCGGCTAACCGGAAGAGCCTTGCAAGCGCGCTTGCGGCATTTCCACGGTTGCGCCTTGGGCATCTGCCCACGCCGCTAGAACCCATGGACAGATTGAGCGAACAACTGGGCGGACCACGGTTCTGGGTGAAGCGCGATGATTGCACCGGATTGTCGACCGGCGGCAACAAGACCCGGAAGCTCGAATTCCTGATGGCCGAGGCAATCGGCGAGGGTGCCGACACGATCATCACCCAGGGCGCGACGCAATCCAACCACGCCCGCCAGACTGCCGCCGCGGCTGCGCGGCTGGGGCTGAAGTGCCATATCCTGCTTGAGGACCGCACCGGCTCGAACGACGCCCAGTACACGCTGAACGGCAATGTGCTGCTGGACCGGCTGCATGGTGCGACTGTCGCCAAGCGCCCCGGCGGTGCAGACATGACCGCTGAAATGGGTTCGCTGGCGGACATGCTGAGGGCCTCAGGCGCGCGCCCTTATGTCATTCCCGGCGGTGGCTCGAACACAACCGGGGCGCTTGGTTATGTGAATTGTGCGCTCGAGCTAAGCGAGCAGGCCGCAGCGATGGGTTTGAAGATCGACGCACTGGTCCATGCCACGGGCAGTTCCGGCACCCAGGCGGGTCTTGTCGCGGGGCTGGCTGCGCTTCGGAGCGACGTCCACCTTCTGGGCATCGGCGTGCGTGCACCGCGAGAGAAGCAGGAAGCGATGGTGTTCGATCTTGCGCAACGTACGGCGGCAAGGATCGGCTATGAAGATGCCGTCCGCCGCGAGGATGTGCGTGCCAACTGCGATTATGTGGGCGCAGGGTATGGCGTTCCGACACCGGGCATGGTCGAGAGTGTCAAGCTGCTGGCCGAAATCGAAGGCCTGCTGTTCGACCCGGTGTATTCGGGCAAGGGCCTCGACGGGCTGATTGACCTGACCCGCAAGGGCGCCTTCGTCGGCATGGAGAACGTTGTCTTTCTCCACACCGGCGGGTCTGTTGCCCTGTTCGGCTATCCGGAAGCGTTCGACCTGCCGGGCTATCAAACCGATTGATGATATTCAGAAGAAAGGGAGAAATGATCAATGAACTTTTCAGTCACCCGCCGCTTGCTCGCCGTTGCGGCTTTTGCGATGTGCATCGCGCCAGCTAACCTGTCTGCACAGGAACTTACGGGAACGTTGGCGAAAATTTCCGAAAGCGGTGAGATCGTTATCGGACACCGTGAAAGCTCGGTGCCGTTTTCCTATCTCAACGAGTCCCAGCAGCCGGAAGGCTATTCAATCGACCTGTGCATGAAGATCGTCGATGAAGTCAAAAGGACCCTCGGCAAGGATGTAAGTATCCGCTACGTGCCCGTTAATCCGAAGACCCGCATCGCGTTGATGGCGAACGGGACGATTGATCTGGAATGCGGGTCGACGACCAACAACCTGACGCGTCAGCAGCAGGTGGAATACCTTCCGACCACTTTCGTCACCGGTACCAAGATCCTCACCCGCAAGGATTCCGGCATCAACTCCGTGATGGATCTGAATGGCAAGGCGATCGCGCTTGCTCAGGGCACGACCAACGAGCGCGCAATCAAGGCAGCAATCGAGGCGAATAGTCTGGATGTGAAGATCCTGCCGGTCCGGGATCATGCCGAAGGCATGTTGTCCCTGGAGACCAGTCGGGTTGATGCCTATTCAACTGACCACATCCTTCTGTTCGGGCTGATTGCAAAGTCGAAAACGCCCGACGATTTCGCCGTGGTGGGTGATTTCCTGTCCTTTGATCCTTATGCCATCATGGTACGTCGGGACGACAGTGCATTCGAACTTGTGGGCAAGATTGCGCTCGCCAATGTCTTCCGCTCGGGCGAGATAGACAAGATCTACGCCAAGTGGTTTGACCCGCTGGGCGTGCCAGCCGATCCGCTGCTTCAGGCGGCCTTTAAGCTTGGTGCCCTTCCTGAATAGCAAGCTGCCGGCCCGCCCTGATGGGGTGGGCCGTTCCTTATTGGGATACAGGGAACGATGAACTACAATTGGAACTGGAGTGTTCTGTTCGAGCCGGAGTATTTCGGCTGGCTCATGAGCGGTCTCGGCTGGACGGTGTCGGTCGCGTTGTGCGCCTGGGTGATCGCGCTGGTGGTGGGCTCGTTTGTGGGCGTGGGCCGAACGCTACCCAACAAAGTCGTCAGCACACTGTGCACGTCTTATGTCGAGCTGTTCCGGAACGTGCCGCTGCTGGTGCAGATGTTCATCTGGTATTTCGCAGTTCCCGAAATGCTGCCCGAGCAGGCAGGCTTCTGGATGAAGCGCGAGATGCCGCAGCCAGAATTTGTGACCGCGGTGGTAGCCCTTGGTCTCTACACGGCAAGTCGGGTGGCGGAGCAGGTGCGTGCGGGGATAGAGACCGTGCCGAAGGGCCTCAGCGCCGCCGCCACGGCCCAGGGCATGAGTGTTGCGCAGGTCTATCGCCACGTCCTCCTGCCGATCTCGTTCCGGCTGATCGTGCCGCCTATGACCTCGGAATTCCTGACCGTGTTCAAGAACTCCTCGCTGGCACTCACCATTGGCCTTCTTGAGTTGACCGCGCAAAGCCAGCAGATCGCAGAATATACCTTCCAGAGCTTCGAGGCTTACACGGCTGCCACCGTAATCTACGTGCTGATCGCACTTACTGCGACTGTCGCCATGGCCGTTCTGGAGCGCTACGCCCGCATCCCCGGATATGTAGGCAAGGAGGGCTGAGATGGGCGATTTCGATTTCGCTGTCATCGTGAACAACCTGCCCTTCCTGTGGCAGGGGCTGCAGCTTAGCCTGCTTCTCACCTTCCTCGCCGTGCTGGGCGGCATAGCGCTCGGCACCTTGCTGGCGTTGGCACGGCTTTCCGGAATAAAACCTCTCGCCCTTGCGGCAGCGGCCTACGTCAACCTGATCCGCTCGGTGCCGCTGATACTGGTGATCTTCTGGTTTTACTTCCTTGTGCCCCTTGCTGTAGGTCGTCCCATCGGGGGCTTCTACTCTGCGCTTATCGCATTCGTGATGTTCGAGGCGGCTTACTATTCCGAAATCATGCGGGCGGGCATCCAGAGTGTGAAGAAGGGTCAGGTTTACGCGGGCCAGGCCACGGGGCTCGGTTACTGGCAGATCCAGCGGTACATCGTCCTGCCCCAGGCGTTCCGGAACATGATCCCGATCCTTGTAACGCAAGGGATTATCCTGTTTCAGGATACCTCTCTGGTCTTCGTCGTGTCCCTGCGCGACCTGATGACCGTGTCCTCGATCGTGGCCCGAACCGAGGGCCGCCTGGTCGAAATGTATCTCTTCGCCGCGCTCGTCTACTTTGTGATCTGCTTCGCCGGGTCGCTGTTCGTGCGCCGGCTTCAAGTGCGGATGGCTACATGATTGAAATGCAGAGCGTAAGCAAATGGTACGGTGACTTTAAGGTCCTGACCGATTGCACCACCCAGGTGGACAAGGGGGAAGTTGTCGTGGTTTGCGGTCCCTCGGGTTCGGGCAAATCAACGCTGATCAAATGCGTTAACGGGCTCGAACCCGTTCAGGAGGGGCGGATCGTTGTAGACGGGGCCGAAGTTACCGCGCGCGGTGCAAAGCTGACCCAGCTTCGCGCGAAAATCGGCATGGTATTCCAGCACTTTGAGCTCTACCCGCACATGAGCGTGCGCGAAAACCTGTGCCTCGCGCAGGAAAAGGTGCTTGGTCGCAGCCGGAAGGAGGCCGAGTCGCGGGCCGAGACGCTCCTGACCCGTGTGGGCATGATCGATCACATCGCCAAGTATCCCGGACAGCTGTCCGGTGGACAGCAACAGCGGGTGGCCATTGCCCGCGCATTGGCCATGGACCCGATCGCAATGCTGTTTGACGAACCAACCTCGGCTCTTGATCCGGAAATGATCAAGGAGGTTCTTGACGTCATGGTTGAGCTGGCCCGCGACGATGGCATGACGATGATGGTCGTCACGCACGAGATGGGATTTGCAAGAAAGGTTGCCGATCGCGTGGTCTTCATGGACCAGGGCGCAATTGTCGAAGACCGCCCCACTCAGGAATTCTTCGACGCCCCGTCCAGCGAGCGTGCGAAGGATTTCCTCTCGAAGATTCTGCATCACTAAGCGATGAACTGGTCACCATTTTCAAACCTGGGCAGTGACCTCTTTTTCCGGAACACCACGGGCGAGTGTCGTCCCGGTGGATCGACGCCATTTTGTGTCATCAGCAATTTGGGTCACTTGGAGGTGCTCTGATCCCCGAAAAATGGATCATTAATAGTTGGAGTTTCCCTTTGTAGATCCCCGGCTAGGCGAGGGTCATTCTATGAAAGCATCAGGTCTGCGCACGCAATAAATTGGCCGAAAGTTCCGTATCGCTCGTTATGCAATTTGGCGCTGCAGGCACTTTCTCCGACTTGCTGGAGTGACTGAAACGGGACCGTTTGTTGACCGGCAGGTTTCCGACGTTTAGTCGGCAAAGCGGACATTGACCAGCACTGCTCATAACAACGCAATCGACCTTAAGCTGACCTTGGCAGTCACTGCACTGGTCGTCTGCTCGAGGCTCCGAACGCGCTCATTCTCTATCTATTGGGTTTCTTCGAAGAGTTCGCAGATGAGTTTGCGGAGCCATTGCTGGCCAGGTTCCCGCTCAGTTCTGAGGTCCCAGCAAAGGTCGAAGGAGAACACCACCTCTTCCAGGGGCAAGGGGGCTGCTTTCAATCGCCCCAGGCGGGGGTCCAGATGAAGCAATCTCCGCGGCGCTATGCCGATCAAGTCTGAATTGGCGACGATATCCGGAAGGTCGAACCAGCTCGAGACCGTCATCGCCATATGCCGCTTGAGGCCGCGTGCGGCAAGCGCATCTTCAATGACCGTGGTGCCTGTCGCCGATTGGGAAAGCTTGACGTGAGGCAGGCTCGCATAGAGCTCCGCGGTCATCGGTTTGTCGGCATCGGGATGGCCAGGGCGCATCAACACGACAATATCGTCTGCAACCAGCCGCTGGCTGCGCGCCACTTCGGGCTGAAGGCGTCCCGGCGTCAGCCGTATTTGCAGATCCACCCGGTCCCAGACACTGTCCGTTGAAATTGAAAACGGCAGGATGTCGATGGAGACGCCCGGGGCTTCCTTCTGAAGCCGCTCGGCCAGACGGGGAAGAATGAAGCCCGAAACGTAGTCAGTGACCTGCATCGTGAAGACGCGTTTGGCTTGTGCAGGGATAAATTGATGCTGCAGCGAAATAGCGTTCTCGATGAAGCCCAGCCCGCGTTCGATCTCCGAGCTCAGTTCCTTGGCGCGCTCGGTCGGTTCCACGCCATTGCCGGTCCGGTGAAACAGCTGGTCGTTCAAGGTGATCCGAAGCCGTCCCAGCGCGTGACTGACCGCGGACGGCGAGAGCCCGACTTCGTCGGCCGCCCCGGCGATCGACCCGCGGGTCATGATCGCCCTGAAGATGACCAGCAGGTTCAGGTCGAAATTGCGAAGGTTGACCATTGACCCCTCCATGCCAGGCGTTTGGAAACATCTCCCGGTCACACGATGATGCGTGTATCTGTTGCCGAGTTCACCGCAACCAGTCGACCACCGTCAATGTCACGCTTGGCACAAATGCCACCAACAGCAAAACACCAATCATGATCGCCAACATCGGCAGCAGAGGCCGTGTGATCTGGCCAATGCTGAGACCGCTGATCGCCGCCCCCACGAAGAGGGTATAGCCAAAGGGCGGCGTTGCCATGCCAATGGTAAAATTGATCGCAACCATCGCGCCGAACTGAACGGGATCCATTCCCAATTGCTGGCCGATGGGCACCAGAAAAGATGAAAGAATGATCATCGCGGCAAGGTTGTCCATCGCGCAGCCTATGACCAGGAGCAGGACATTGATCATGAGCAGGTACAGAACCGGCTGATCGGCAAAGCCATCCAGGGCGCCCGTGACCGTCATCGGGATGCGTTCGAATGCGATCATCCAGCCAAAGCCATTGGCAAGGGCGATGATGAACATG
This sequence comes from Nitratireductor sp., assembly GCA_020441795.1. Taxonomy (GTDB): domain Bacteria; phylum Pseudomonadota; class Alphaproteobacteria; order Rhizobiales; family Rhizobiaceae; genus BOKV01. The sequence continues at coordinate 3,840 of JAGRLM010000204.1, read as the reverse complement.
ACCATCGTCATGGTCTTGAGTGAGTTGCGGGTTACCGGCAAGATGTTTTGAAATGTCAGTTCACGATACACGCCGAAGCCAAGAACCAGGGCAAACACCGCAGCGACAACCGCAGCTTCGGTCGGGGTGACTATTCCGCCATAGATGCCGCCCAGGACGACGATCGGGCCGCACAGCGCCCATTTTGCCGAATTGAAAGCCTGCCAGACTTCGCTGCGGGAGGCCCGTGGCTGCGTCGGGATCTTGTGCTTGCGGGCATGGTGCGCGGAAAGCAGCATCAGACCCGCCGTCAGCAGGAGACCCGGCACGACGCCAGCAAGAAAAAGCTGGCTGATCGATGTCTCCGACATGACGCCCCAGACCACCATCGGGATGGAGGGCGGCAGCATCGGCCCGATGATACCGCCGGCGACAGCAAGTGCTGTGGCAAAGGCGCGGGAATAGCCGCGCTTCTCCATTTCAGGGATCATAATCGCGCCGATCGCGGCGGTGGTCGCGGGCGCCGAACCGGACAGGGCGGCAAAGAACGCCGCCGCCAGCACTGCGACCATACCCAACCCGCCGGTGCGGTGGCGCACCAGAACATCGGCGAACCCGACCAGCCGCCGGGAGATGCCGCCCGCCGTCATCAGGTCGCCCGCCAGAATGAAGAACGGGATCGCAAGCAAGCTGAAGGACTGGGTGCCGGAGACCAGGCGTTGCGCGAACATCATCGTGTCGATGTCGGCGAACCACAGGGCCGCGATGGTTGTCAGCCCGAGCGCGAATGCCAATGGCATCCGCATCAGGAGCAGGACCGGCAGCCCGATTGCTAGGACGAGAACGGTCGTATTCACAGCGCATCCATCCGGCGTTGGTCGATCAGGGATGGCTCGATCAGGAGCGCGACCGCGTGCAGCATCAGCAAGGCCCCGCACACCGGCACGCTGAGGTAGAGGCTTTCGATTGGCATTTGCAGGGCCGCCGTCATTTGCCCTGATGTGCGGGCAATGTAGCTGATGCCGGAAACCAGGGTGACCGCACCGAAGCAGAAGATGAGGACCGCAACGAGCCGTTCGGAGATGCGCTGGAGCGCGCCCCAACCGGTCGGGATCGTTTCAATGGCGACATGGAACCCCTCGCGCAGACCGACAGTCGCGTAGAGCAGCACAAGCCAGGCGAAGAGAATGATTGCCAGCTCCTCGGTCCAGCTCGGTGGCGCGCCGAGGAAATAGCGCATCAGCACCTGCGTCACCAGAAGCCCCAGCATGACATAGATGATGATGACGCAGATGCCGGCGACAAGCCGCCCCAGTAGGCGACTTGTCATTGAGATGAGACGAAGCGGATTTGGCATTCGCCGCGTCCTATTTTGCGGAAACGGCGTCGAGGGCGCGTTTCATCAGGTCGCTGCCGATGGAGGCTTCAAAGCGTTCGTAAACGGGTCCGACCTCGGCACGGAAGGCGCCGACATCTTCGATGTCATTGATCTGCATGCCGGCATCGGTGAGAGCCTTGACGACATCGCTTTCCGCCGCGGCAACAGCGATGCGCTGTTTCCTGATCGCAGCCTCGCCGGCGGCACGGATGGCCTGCTGCACGTCCTCGGGCAGACGTTCGAGATTGCGCTCGGACATCAGCAGATGGATTGCGGAATAGGTGTGCCGGGTGAAGCTGAGGTACTTGGTCACTTCGGCAAAGTTGTTCGAGTTCACCACCGATGTCGGGATTTCGAGGCCGTCCACGGTTCCCTGCTGCATGGCGGTGAAGACTTCGCCCCATGCCATCGGCACCGGACTGCCGCCGAGCGAGGAGAACATTTCAATAAAGACCGGGTTCTGCATCGTCCGGTATTTCACGCCCACAACATCCTTCGGGGTCCGGACGGGACGCGTGTTGTTGATCATGTTGCGGAAACCGCCTTCGGCCGCCCCCAGCGACACAACACCCTTCGTCTTCAGGTTTGCGGCGAGCTCTTGGCCTACGGGACCATCCAGCACTTCGTGGGCCTGTTCGGCATTGCCGAACAGGAACGGAAGATCGACGAGCTGATAACTCGGTTCCAGATTGGCGACCACGGCATTGGTGATCACGCCAAGGTCGATGGTGCCGAACTGCAGGCCTTCAAGGATTTCCTTGTCGTCGCCCAATTGCCGGTTGGGGAAGAGAGCAACCTCGACACGCCCCGGCAAGGCCGCTTCAAGCTCTTCCTTGAAGGCATGCGCGGTGATTGCGTAGGGATCGGTGGGGCTGTCTGCCGTCAGCCAGGCCAGTTTGAGTTCAATTTCCGCCGCATTGGCCGAGCCGAAAAATGATGCCGTTGCGAACACCGCGCCTGCAAGAGCCGTGGCTAATTTCTTCTGCATACCAAAATCCTCCCATGGAAAAACTGATTTCGAACCTCATCTTGGCGTCGGCCTTCAGGTTTGCGCGTTCCTTTTCATGGTGCAGCAAGCAAACCGACGACGCGAAGTCGGAGCAACCCTAGCTCGAAAATTCTCCCTGCAAGAAGTGCATATAAGGCAGCCATTCATGCAGGATATTCAGCTATCAAAGTGAATTACCTGCAGCAAGACGTGCGGGAAATGAAATTTGATCATGCCCGGGATAGGGCTACTCAAGGACGACACTGACAGACAGCTGGTCAATTCTGTCGCGCCCGTTGATGGCGTGCCATCCAAAAGCGAGTTGAGAGACGAGACCTCATGAACATGCATCCGAAGCCATTCGAGGTCATTCGTGCGCACAAGGACATGGCTTGGCCTGGGGATCGCCGGATCGCGGTTGTCTTCAACCTCGCCTACGAGATGTGGACGCCGGGTGCCACATCGGGGGTGGGCCCGATGGGGAATGTGCTTGCCGGCGACATATTCGATCCGAATGCCGATTCCTACGGACAGTACAATGCCCGGGCCGGCATCCAGCGTCTCATCGGCATCGTCGAACGTCACGGCATCGCCGCAAGCGTCATGACTTCGGGCATGGTGGCGCAACAGGACGCCGAGCATGTCAGGCAGATCATGGCCGCCGGACACGAGGTTGTCGCTCACGGCTATGCCCAGAATCTTGTCAGCCCGACGCTTTCAGCCGCCGAGGACCAAGCATCTATCACCGACACGACGGACCTGATCATGAAGGCCACCGGCTGCCGCCCGACGGGATGGATCAGCCCGCGGGTGACCTCCGGGGCCGAAACGCAGCGCCGCCTGGTCCAGCAAGGATACCGCTGGCACGGCGATGCCCTGGATGACGATCTGCCCTATCTGCAGCGGTTTGCGGAAGGCGACATCGTCGCGGTCCCGATGACGATCGATTTCAACGACCTGCCGCACGCGATGCGGTTCGGCCGTACACCACGGCAGTTCGTCGACATGTTCTTTGAGGCGCTTGAGGCGATCGAGAGCCAGCCGGCGGAAACCATCATACTGGACATCTTCGCGCACGGTCATTGCTATGGACGGCCTGCGGCAGCCTGGGCCATCGACGAGATCGCCAGGCGGTGCGTTGAGCGCGGCAATCTCTGGATGACCACGCGGGCTTCCATCGCGGATCACTTCCTTGCAACTCTTCACGTCTAAAGTGGCCTCAAAAGACCAACTTTGATTGCTCTCTAAGCAGTCTTAGAGGTGGAAAGCTACGCCGATGATTGAAGTGCAAGATCGCAAACGACCGGCTTGGGGGCGCTTTGCTGCCATTCGTTTGAATAGCTATCTGGAGATTTATTGATAACGGTTGGGCGGAGCCAAAGCTCCGCCCGAGCGGCTCATCCCAGAGCCGCCATCTGGAGTTCGGCCGCCTTGCGGTCGACGGTCTGGCCGGGATTTTCGACCTGGCGCTGGAAGGGCTTCCAGGCTTCGCCGA
>JAGRLM010000203.1 GCA_020441795.1 Nitratireductor sp. | reverse complement strand
TGATCCAGGGCAATTCGCTGCAGATACCCGGCGGCGATGCTGGCGTGATCCGTGTCGAGGGTCATGAGACAAAGGCGCTGGCATTTTCATCCGACGTGACACCGCGCTATTGCGAGGCTGACGCTTTCGAAGGTGGCAAGCAAGCTGTCGCCGAATGCTGGCGCAATCTTTGCGCCGTAGGGGCAGAACCCCTCGCGGCCACCGACAATCTCAATTTCGGCAATCCCGAGCGCCCGGAAATCATGGGGCAACTGGTTTCGGCCATCAAGGGCATAGGCGAAGCCTGCTCGGCACTCGATTTCCCGATCGTTTCCGGCAATGTGTCGCTCTACAACGAGACCAACGGCCAGGGCATTTTGCCAACACCAACCATTGCCGGGGTCGGCCTCATACCTGACTGGAGCCTGACTGCCCGCATTGGTGGTGCACAGTCGGGCGATATCCTGTTCATGATCGGAACAGAGGGGACGCATCTTGGCCAGTCGCTTTATCTGCGTGAATGCCTCGGCCGCGAGGAAGGCCCACCTCCCCCGGTTGACCTGATGATGGAAAAGGCGCGAGGCGAATTTGTCCGCGCGGCAATCCGGTCCGGCAACGTCACGGCCTGCCACGACATTTCCGGTGGCGGCATGGCAGTTGCGCTCGCTGAAATGTGCATGGCTGGTTCGATAGGCGCGAAAACGGCATTGGAGGGCGACAACCCGCATGCCATCCTGTTTGGCGAAGACCAGGCCCGCTACCTGCTGGCAGTCAAACCGGACTATGCTACGCTTTTTGCTGCCAATGCCGAAGGCTCGGGCGTATCCTTCCGCAGAATGGGCGAATTTGGCGGCGAGCGTCTGGAAATCGGAACCGCAATTGCCATATCCGTGAAGCAATTGCGCGAGACCCATGAATCATGGTTCCCTCGTTTCATGGATGGTGGCACTGGCATGAGCCAGGCCGCCGAATAGGATGGAGAACAAGCATGCCAATGTCAGCCGGTGACATCGAGAAAATGATCAAGCAGGGAATTCCGGACGCTGTCGTGACGATTCGCGACCTTGCCGGTGACGGCGACCATTACGCCGCTGAAGTCGTTGCGGAAAGCTTCCGCGGCCTTTCCCGCGTCAAACAGCACCAACTGGTATATGACGCGCTGAAGGGCAATATGGGCGGCGTGTTGCACGCCCTGGCACTTCAGACCAGCGTGCCGGAATAAGCGCAATCATGTCATCAGGCCTTGAAAAGACCCCGCATATCTTTGACCGCCCCGTCTGGCGTGACCCGTTTTTCTGGGTAATGCTGGCAATGGCGGGGTTCTGGGCATTGCTGATCTGGTACTTCTTTTTCACCTGAGCAGTGCATCTGCCTTGGAAAGGCACCATAAAAGCGCTATTTACACCCCATCAATGATCCATTCCGTCGGGCCTTGAACCCGAAACAAGCCCCGAACCGGGGAAGGAGACCAAAATGAGCGCCCATGATTTCATTGACAATACCGTGAAGACCAACGACGTTGTGCTGTTCATGAAAGGCACACCCGATTTCCCGCAATGCGGCTTTTCCGGCCAGGTTGTCCAGATCCTCAATTATCTTGGCGTTGACTACAAGGGCGTCAATGTTCTGGCTGACGACGACATTCGCCAGGGCATCAAGGACTACACCAATTGGCCAACCGTGCCGCAGCTTTACGTGAAGGGCGAATTCGTTGGCGGTTGCGACATCATACGCGAGATGTTCCAGGCCGGTGAATTGCAGCAGCACATGAGCGACCACGGCATTGCCGTGAATGCGCCAGCCACTGCCTGACTTTGGTACCGACTGAAATAAACAAGCCCCGGCAAGCGATTGCCGGGGCTTTTTGATTCAGGCCCTGAATATGGGTTTACCGTGATCCGTACAGGATAGGCGTGATCCGCCGTATGGTAACACGACGGTTTTCCGGCTCTTCGAACTCGGTCGGGATGCGCGGATATTCCTCGCCATAGCCTGCAATTTCCAGGTTCTTTTCAGGAATGTAGAAATAGGTCGTCAACGCATCGCGGATCGCGGCCGCCCGGCGTAGCGACAGGGCCTCATTATAGGCAGCGCTGCCGACAAGGTCGGTATGGCCTTCGATCAGAAAGACCTCATCTGGATTGCCCGCAATGATCCGCTCCAGGATCTCGCCGATCCGGTCGAGCTTGCCGATCTCCTGCTCACGAACAAAATCCTCGTTGAAGCCGAACTTCACCGTATCAACCTCGATGCCCGGCATCAGCGTGCGCAAGGATGGCGTTTGCCGATATTCCTGCAAGCTGTAGCGACGCTCGATCGGGCGGCTCGGCGGTGCCACCAACTGGCGCTGGACATCCTCGTCATAGGCTTCAGCCAGTGCAATTGCCGGCAAGGGTGTATATCGGGCCCGCCTGTCGATCACGATGACATTCTGGCGGTTTTGAAGACGCCGTTGCCGTTCGGCCCTTGCATCCAGCAGTTCACGACGCAGCGCATCGCGGTTGCGACCAATACCTTGGTCATTTCCCCTCGCCTGATCGCGCCGATTGTTTGAATTGGCACCATCGCGCTGCCGCCTGTCCTCGCGACTTGCTACCCGTGACCTGAGTTCCGTGCGGTCACCGTTGAGCATTGATCTCAATTCATTCTCGAAGCGTGGGGCCAGTCCGCCCTGGGCCAGGACGCCGCGAACTGACTGCATCCGCTGGCGCAGGTCGTTTTCGTTCAGCGATCTCGCATCACGCCCATCCGAAAGAATTCGGCGTGCTTCACGATTTGCGTCCACCTGCCGTGTATCGACCCCAGTGGTGGCCTTGATCCGGTTCGCCAATTCACCGGCGTCAGCATCCAATACCTGCTGAATGCGGTTTGCCTGGCGAGGACCCGCAGTTTGAACCAATTCACGAGCCAGATCGATGCGCTCACGCAATTGAGCATCGTTGAGTTGCCCAGCGGGCCGCCCATCAGACAGTAATGTGCGCAGCCGCGGATCACTGCCAGCCCGGTCCGTATTTCGCGGATTCGCCGGTATTGGCTCCCGCAATTGCGGTTCCTGCGCGGCATCGCGGCGCTTGGTGTCACGTTTTCTTGGTTGTTCCGCAACAGGCTGTTCGACAACTGGCTGTTCTGCCGGCTGCTCGGCACGTTGGCGGTCACG
>JAGRLM010000202.1:2953-9673 GCA_020441795.1 Nitratireductor sp. | reverse complement strand
TGACTGGTCGCGGCGGATGGTTCGCGAGAACACGGTAACAGCGGATGACCTGATCTGGCCGATTTTCGTGATCGAGGGGCACGGCGTCACGGAGCCGATTGCTGCCATGCCGGGTATCGAACGCCTGTCGCTTGATCTTGCCGTGGAAGCAGCGCAGCGCGCGCATGAAGCGGGAATTCCGGCCATTGCCACCTTCCCCAACGTTCCGCTTGCAAAACGTGATGACACGGGTGGCGAGATCCTCAATCCGGACAATCTCATCAACCAGGTCACGAAGGCGATCAAGAAGGCCGTGCCCGAAATGGGTATCATCACTGATGTGGCGCTTGATCCGTTCACGAGCCATGGCCATGACGGCATCCTGCGAAACGGCATCATCGTCAACGACGAGACGGTAGAGCAATTGGCGCGCGCAGCGGTTTTGCAGGCAGAGGCCGGTGCCGACATCATTGCGCCTTCCGACATGATGGACGGGCGGATTGGCGCGATCCGGGAAGCGCTTGACGCAGCCGGCTACCAGGACGTGGCAATCATGTCCTATGCGACCAAATATGCCTCGGCCTTTTACGGCCCCTATCGCGAGGCGGTTGGCACGGGTGGCCTGCTGAAGGGAGACAAGAAGACCTATTATATCGATCCCGCCAATTCCGATGAAGCGATCCGCGAGACAGAACTCGACATCATGGAAGGGGCGGACATGGTGATGGTCAAGCCGGGGATGCCCTATCTCGACATTATCCGCCGGCTGAAGGATGCCTTTTCAATGCCAACTTTTGCCTATCAGGTGTCGGGCGAATATTCGATGATCATGGCTGGCGTGGAGAAGGGCTTTCTCGACGAGGAGCGCGCCATCATGGAAACGATGATGGCATTCAAGCGCGCTGGCTGTGATGGGGTATTGACCTATTTCGCGCCAAAGATCGCCGACTACCTGAAACGAGGTTGAGATGACGCATTACGCGACACTGGACATTGTCGATGTGGAAGCAGAGGAAAGCCGGCCGCCGCCAGACAGGGTGCTGGGCGGAGACCCGCAATTCACCACATGGAATGTGGAGGAGCGCGATGGCCTTTACGCAGGCGTCTGGCAATCAACGCCAGGCAGTTGGCGCATTCACTATGGTGAGTGGGAATATTGCCGGATACTGTCGGGTGTCTCGATCATTCGGGAGGATGACGGCGAGACGCGCGAGGTCAGGGCCGGTGACAGCTTCATCCTGCAACCCGGTTTTCGCGGAATCTGGGAGGTCGTTGAAACTACCCGCAAGGAATATGTGATCCGGCTCTGAAATCCGGGCGTGAGCAGCAGCCCTGATCCGAACCGCGCCATTTCGCGGGCTTGCGTTGCCACAATTGGTCCCCATATGCGGTTCCCGGTCGGGATTCCCGAACGGGTGTTCAAGGAGACCAAGATGGCAATGTACAGCACCAACAACGAAGATCTTACCTGGCGCTTTTCAGCGGAGCGGCTTGAAAGCGTTCGTACGCGACGAGTTCTGGCCTTCCTTGTCGACTACGCGCTGATTGGTGTCCTCACCTTTGTTGCAGGCATCGTGGTGTTTTTCCTTGGCATTCTAACCCTTGGCCTTGGCTGGCTGCTATACCCGGTCCTGGCATTGCTGATTGCCGTTTTCTATGTCGGTTCGACCATGGGCGGGCCGCGTCAGGCCACATGGGGCATGGACTTCTTTTCGCTGCGCATCGAACGTGTTGATGGTCGCCCGGTCGATTTCATCACGGCTGTCGTGCATGGCATGATCTTCTGGGTTGCGCATGTGACCTTCACGCCGCTGATGCTGCTGGTTTCCCTGTTTACCGAGAGAAAACAACTCGTTCAGGACATCCTGCTTGGAACAGTGATCGTGCGCAGCGACCGTTGACGCAAAGCCTTTCCTTTCCCTGAAACCTGACCATCTGCAATAGTGCGGGTGAGTTTCGAATTGCGATTCGCATTTGCAGAAAACGGGGACAGGCGTGACAGGTGAAGCAGCAATGCTGGCGGGTGACAATCTCACCATGTGGGCGACTTTCGCCATCATCGTGGTCACGATCACGGCCTATGCGCTGGAAAAATGGTCCATCGAAGCCGTATCACTGACGGCGGTGGCCGCCTTTCTGATCCTGTTTTCCCTCGACATGTCCGAAAGCGCGCCAAGCCCCGCCGAAATTGTCGCCGGCTTTGCCAATCCTGCACTGGTTTCCGTTCTCAGCCTGCTGATTGTCGGACAGGCATTGTTTCAGACAGATGCGCTTGACGGCCTTTCGGGCTGGCTGTCGGGAATGGGCGGAAGAAGCCAGACCCGAACCCTGGTAATCATCCTGGTGGGGGCAGCCGTGATATCGGCGATGCTCAACAACACCCCTGTTGTCGTGATGCTGATACCGGTGATGACGACCATTGCGCGGCAGAAGAATTTTGATGCAGCAAAAGGGCTGATGCCGCTTTCCTTTGCCACAATTCTGGGCGGCATGACCACGTTGATCGGCTCATCCACCAATCTGCTGGTGGCAGGAATGGCCGCAACCGCGGGTATCAATATCGGGTTTTTCGATATCACCGGCATGGGCGTCATCCTGGCTGGTGCAGGCCTCCTCTATGTCATCTTCATCATGCCGTACCTGCTCAAGCCAAGAAGCGGGATGGCAGAACAGATCCGCAATACGACCGGAAAGCAGTTCATCGCCGAGATCGACATTTCCACCGGACATCCGCTTGAAGGCATCGAGTCGCGCGCCGGCCTCTTTGTGGAACTGTCCGAAATGACCGTTCGCACGATCCTGCGCAACGACATTCCCATTCTGCCACCGTTCGAAAACATACGCCTGCAAGCGGGTGACGTTGTTATAGTTGCGGCAACCCGTTTGGCCTTGACCAGGGCGCTGGCAAGGGGATCGACCGGAATCGCGATGGCCGAAGAATCGGAAGAGGAAGACCGCGAGCTCGAACCGCATTTCACCATTGCCGAAGCCGTCATTGCGCCAGGTTCGCGCTACGCCTCGCGAACCTTGCAGGGTGCCGGCATCCGGGCCAATGAAGGCGTTCAGGTATTGGGGCTGCAGCGACGCAGCCACATGCAGCGCTCCGGTCTTGCCGACATCCGGCTCGAACCGGGTGATACGATCCTGGTTGGTGGCAGGCCGGAGGAGGTGTCACGGCTTCGCGCGTCGCGTGACCTGCTGCTGCTCGAAGCATCGAAGGTGCTTGTCCCGATGCGCAGGAAGGCACCAGTTGCCCTTGCAATCTTCCTGGCGCTGGTGGCGTTCGCGGCACTCGAAATCCTGCCGATCATGGTCACTGCGCTGGTGGGTGCTATGGCAATGATACTGTCGGGATGCATCAATATCCGCCAGGCAAAGCGGGCTTTTGATTCGCGCATCTTCATGCTGGTGGGAGCGTCACTTGCCGCAGCGACCGCGCTGGAGCGCAGCGGCGGGGCGGAATTCATTGCCTCCAATGCAGTCAATGCGATGGCGGGAATGCCGCCCTTCGCAGTGCTGTCGGTGTTCTTTCTGGTGCTGGCAATTCTGACAAACATCCTTTCCAACAATGCCACGGCGGTCCTGTTCACCCCCCTGGCGATCAGCACCGCGACCGAGCTGGGCGTCGATCCCATGCCCTTCGTTGCGGCCGTCATCTTTGCTGCCAACTGTTCGTTTGCCACGCCGGTCGGCTATCAGACGAACCTTCTGGTAATGGGTCCGGGGCATTATCGTTTTCAGGACTTCCTGCGTGCGGGCGGCCCGCTTGTCATCATTGTGTGGCTCACTTATTCTGTGGCCGCCCCATGGTATTACGGATCATGACCCGGATAGCGATCGACACACCGCAGTTCTACCTTACCGCACCGGCGACCTGTCCTTATCTGGACGGCAAGCTGGAGCGAAAGGTATTTACCCATCTGGTGGGTGACCGCGCCCCCGAAATCAACGACATGTTGACCCAGGGCGGATTTCGACGCTCGCAAAACATTGCCTATCGCCCTGCCTGTGAAGACTGTCGCGCTTGCGTGTCGGTTCGCATCGTGGTCGACGAATTCCGATATGGCGGATCCCTGAAGCGGGTGGCGAAGAACAACCGCGACCTCGTCGGCAAGCAGGGGAGCTCTGCGGCAACTTCGGAACAATATTCACTGTTTCGCCAATATCTCGACAGTCGTCATGCCGGTGGCGGGATGGCTGACATGAGCGCGCTTGACTACGCGATGATGGTCGAGGACACCCATGTCAACACGATGCTGATCGAATATCGCAAGCGTGGTCCCGATTCGGGCATTACCGGCTCTGGTGCAGGACCGCTTGTGGCGGTGGCACTCACCGACATTCTGGTCAACGGATTGTCCATGGTCTATTCGTTTTTTGATACGGACTTCGACAATCGCAGTCTGGGAACTTTCATGATCCTTGATCACGTCGAACGCGCCAGAAAGATGGGACTTCCCTATGTTTATCTGGGATATTGGGTTCGCGGCTCGCGAAAAATGGAATACAAGACGCGCTTTCAGCCGCAGGAGCATCTGACGATGACTGGCTGGGAACGCAAGACACCTAGCTGAGCCCATAACATCCATCCCCCAGATCGAGAAGTTCATCCATGCCGCCTGCCCCGCTATCGAACCAGGCCAAAGGTGTGGCGCTCGGCTTTGCCGGCGGGCTGGTGATTTCGTTCGACGTGCCGATGATCAGGCTTGCGGACAGCGATCCATGGTTCGCGATGGGGCTGCGCGGATTTTGCATCGCGATCGTTTTCGGCATTCTGTACGCATTTGCGCCGCGCTCGCTGGCAACACCGAAAAATCCGTTCAAGGATCGCGACTGGCTGATCGTGGGAACCGTTTACGGAATCTCCAACATCTTCTTCACCCTGTCGGTATTCCATACGTCGACGGCAAACCTGGTGTTCATTCTTGCCTTCAACTCGATGCTGGCGGCAGTCCTTGCTTGGTGGCTGATCGGGGAAAAGCCCTATGCAGCGACCTGGGCTGCCATTCTGGCAACGCTGGTGGGCGTGGCCATCATCGTTTCGGGCGGCCTTGCGACGGGGACCGGCTGGGGTGACATCACATCCGTGGCTTGTGCCGCGACACTTGCCTATGCGCTGGTCCATGCCAGGAAATCGGGCAAGGACATGTCGCTGGCGCCGGGGCTGGGCGGTCTGGTCGCAGGCTTTTTTGCGCTGCCCTTCATCCTGCATGACCCGCAGCTTCCGGGCAATATCGGCTGGCTGTGGGCAAATGGCCTGATCGTGGTGCCCATAGCAGGCTTCTGCCTCGCATTGGCGCCGAGCTTCATTCCCGCGCCCCAAGTTGCCATCTTCTACCTTCTGGAAACGGTACTTGCACCGATATGGGTCTGGTACGTGTTCGGTGAAGAGATTTCCACACGAACATTTGTAGGCGGCGCGATCGTGCTTGGTGCCATACTCGCCCACAGTATGTGGGGATTGCGCCGGGCCAGACGCCTTGCGATGGCTGCGCAGTAATGGCAAGTAACGGGAATGGCAAAATCACTGAAGGCAAATCCGCTCGAAACCGTTGATCTTTCGCAACCGCTTGCGGGAAGTGAAGGCGTTGATCCCAATCACGCCAGCCGGTTGCGCGTGCAGGTTCTACTCGACCAGCACGCCTCGCTGGTGCAGCAGACCCAGTTCGCAGACACCAAGGCAGGCGGGCTTGTCACGCTGGTCGGGCTGCTGGCGCTCAAGGGACCGCTGCCAATGGCAGGCATGACCATGAGCGACCCGATCTCGCTCGCGGCGGGCAGTTTCGCCGGATTGTGCATCCTGTTCTGCATGCTGACCGCGTTTCCGCGCTATCCCGGGCGCAAGGTCCGCGCCCATCTGGCGGACGTGGACCGGTTCTCGTGGCCATCGCTGACCTCGCGCAAATTCAGCGGCGAAGACTATGCCCGCTACATGCATACCGCCGAGGTGTCACAGGTGGTACATTCGATAGCCCTGTCGAACAGCGCAGTCTCGGCAATCCTGCTCAGGAAATTCCAGATGCTGCGGGTCGGCTTCATGTTTGGCTGCGGCGTATTCTTCGCGGTGTTCCTGCGGCATGCCGGTTTGGCTTGAGCATTCACGCCTCGTCGGCAGGCACGATCCAGGTTTCGGCCAATGCAGCCTTTTCCCATTCGAGCCAGGCCAGATGGGCTTTCATTGCCCTTGAATAGGCCTGAACCACCGGATGGCTGGACAGAGCATATTTTTCCAGCCGGTTGACGACAGGCGCATACATCGCATCCGCATTGCAGAAATCGCCGAAGAGAAACGGGCCTCCCGATTTCTCCAGGCATTCCGACCAGATGGTTTCAATCCGCGAAACATCCCTGAATACCGCATCACCGACTGCAATGGCCTTGATTTCGCGGCGCATGTTCATGGGGCATGCCGAACGCAGCGCGCCAAATCCGCCATGCATCTCATTGGAGACGGAACGCGCCTGGGATCTTGCCATGCGGTCGCGGGGCCAGAAACCTGCATCTGGAAAACGATCATGCAGATATTCAAGGATTGCGAGGGATTCCCAGACCGTCAGGCCATCGTCGACCAGTACGGGAACCTTGCCGGAGGGAGAGAACTTGCGAAACTCCGGATTGCCACCCTCGTCGTCGAAGGGAATGAGGATTTCCTCGAACTCGATGCCCTTGGCTCTCAGCGCGATCCATGGCCGAAACGACCAGGATGAATAATTCTTGTTGCCGATAAAAAGCTTCATTGCG
>JAGRLM010000202.1:0-2734 GCA_020441795.1 Nitratireductor sp. | reverse complement strand
GCCAGCGAAAAGCCATAGCCGGCAAGGCGCACGGGCCCCAGCATCAACGGCATCTGTTCATGGGGAATGCGATTGCGCCACATCATCCGCATCATGTGTGGGGACAAAAGCGCCTCCCCATCGCGGTCCTGGCCCGTGGCGAGAAAATCAGCGATCAGCGCATAGTCATCGAGGGTTGAAAACAGGCCATAGCCACCTCGGGAAAATTCCGGATTGTCCGACGGATAGAACCCGGAGACGTCTGCCGGAAGCAGCTTTTGCTCACCCTTCGGGACAACGAAAAGCCCGTCTATGTTTTCATTGCCGAATACCGGCATCACGCGCGACCGGCTTTCAGCCGCAACACAGAAACCGGTATCGGCAGTGCCGACGGGAGCAAGCACACGCTCGCTGACAACCTGGTTGAGGGGCTTTCCGGTAACGATTTCTATCACCCTGCCGAGGACATCGGTCGCAACCGAATATTGCCATTTGGTTCCGGGATCGAAAGCGAGAGGCAAGGTTGCGATGGTGTCGATCATTTCGGACAATGGCCCTGCGGTCTCACGCAGATCGGTTTTGCGATAAAGCGGCGAAACGTGGCAGTCAGGCAAGAAGCCGTAGGAGAGACCGGAGCGATGGGTCATCAGATGTTCGATGGTCATGATGCGCGCGGGCTTGCGGCGCGTACCGTCCCGCTCCATCACTTCCAGGTCCCGAAAGGAAGGAATGAAACCTGCCACCGGATCATAAAGGCGCAAGTGCCCCTCCTCCACCAGCATCAGCGCAATTGCCGACACCACCGGCTTGGTCATGGAATATATGCGGTAAATCGGCTTCGACGGCAGGGCAGTATTGTTCAACGGATCGGCCATGCCAACCGCGCCGCGCAGCCATTCATGGCCGTCACGCCTGACCAGCCATTCCATCGAGGCATAGGCTCCGCGTTCGACATAGCGCCGGGCCAGAGCCTCTATCCGTGCTTCGCGTCTGTTCATCGATTCCCTCCCGACCAGGCCATGGCAAATCTGCGAGAAGTTCAGTCAGGCTGCAAGCGCAAATGAACGGGGCTGAGCGAAAGCTTGGTAACGACGCGCAATTGCGCTATCTGCTTCGTGAACGGGGATGACCATGGACGATCTGGCTATTGAAACACGCATCGGTCTGCCGCAGCATCTGCGCATTCTGGCCGAGCGATATCCACGCGGCGAGTGGAGCGGGCATACCAATTTCAACGAGTTGACGCGGTTCTGGCTCGACCGGCACCTGATGTTTCGCGAATTGCAGGCAAAACTTGGCGAGGAAGCGCAGCAGTTTCTCGATGGCAAGCTTGAAGCCCCAACCTATGGCAACCGGCTTTACCGCTATGCCTCGATGTTCATCAACAACCTGCATGGCCATCACCAGATCGAGGATGCGCATTATTTTCCCATGCTGGTGGCGCATGAACGGCGGCTTCAGCAGGGCTTTGAAATGCTGGATGCCGACCATCATGCCCTGCATGACCTTCTCGAAACCATGACCGGGGAAACCAATGCCGCTTTGTCGGCAATCATGGAAAACCGAAGCGCGACTGACCCGGTGGGAACGCTTGAAAAAACAATTTGCCAGTTTGGCATTTTCCTCGACCGGCACCTGAGTGACGAGGAAGAACTTGTGGTGCCGGTGATCCTGGAATACGGCATCAGGGAATAAATTCAGCCCTCGAACCGACCGCTGCGCGGGAATCCCTTGGGAGCATTGCGCCCGGCGGATGCTCGCGCGCCAATCCAGTCCGCAAGTTCAGCCTCGCTCTTCGTAAAGGTTCGCCCGGCGGTATCTGTCCAGCTCAGCCCATCGGCCATACGGAATGCCTTGGCGTCGAGAATGCCGCTTTCCTCGACCAGATCGCCCTGCCGGTATTTCTGCAGGCGAACACCCTTGCCGCGGGTTAGTTCGGGAACCTTGCTGTCAGGCTTCGCGTCATCGCGGAACGGGAAGACCAGCAGTTTCTTGTTGAGGCCGATAACCGCCAGATGATCGGCTTCGTCGGGAACCGGCAGGCAAAGCCTGGCTTCGACCGGCATTGCCACATTCATCACCTGCTTGCCTTTGCGGGTATTGGCGACGACTTCAGCCTCGGGAACGATGAAACCATTGCCCAGCGTCGAGGCGAGCAGCAACTTGCGGTTTTCGTCATGGCGGAAAGCGGCCACGATATCGGCGTCGTTTTCCATGTCGATCATCACGCGAACCGGTTCACCATGGCCGCGACCGCCGGGTAACTTGTCAGCGCCCAGCGTGAAGAACTTTCCGCTTGTGGTGAACAGGATCACCTTGTCGGTGGTCTCGGCGTGGAATGCCGTTTTCAGCCTGTCGCCTTCCTTGAAGGTCAGCGTGGCGAAATCGGCGAGATGGCCTTTCATTGCACGTATCCAGCCTTTTTCCGAGATGACAACTGTAACCGGCTCCTTCTCGATCATCGCTTGCTGGATGTCCTTCAGATCGTGGTCGGGCGCCGTGGCAAATGTCGTGCGGCGCTTGCCAAGCGGTGTCTCTGGACCGAATTGCGCGCGTATCTGGCGAATGTCCTGTGAAAGCACCTTCCACTGCATATCATCGGAGGCGAGCAGTAGTTCGATCTGCTCCTTCTCCTTCATCAGCGCTTCGTGCTCGGTCCTTATCTCGATTTCCTCGAGCTTGGCGAGTGCACGCAGGCGCATGTTGAGAATGGCTTCGACCTGGACTTCGGTCAGGTTGAAGGTTGCCACAAGTT
>JAGRLM010000201.1:2547-9957 GCA_020441795.1 Nitratireductor sp. | reverse complement strand
TGTGGCCGGAAGATCCCGCAAATGCCGCGCCGACAATGCGGGCAAAACCGCGCGGCACCTGACCCTTTGCACCGGTACTGTATTGGCTGTATTGCCTATCCTCACCTTGTTCCGGGAGGCTGGCCACCAATGGTTGATGAAGTCCTGCAGCACAATACCAGCGGTCCGAGCCTGCGGCTCGAAACCCTCATCCGCATTCGCTGGCTCGCCGTGTTCGGCCAGACGGTTGCCGTGTTCTTCGTTGCCTTCGTGCTGAAATACGAATTCTACCTGTCGCTTTGCCTGGCGCTGATTGCGCTGTCTGCCTGGCTCAATGTCTTCCTGCGATTGCGTTACCGCGCCACCTTCCGCCTGACCAACTGGGCGGCAATGGCGCTGCTTTCCTATGACATCCTGCAATTGGCCATGCTGCTGTTCATGACCGGCGGCTTGCAAAACCCGTTCGCGGTCCTCCTCGTGGTTCCTGTCATTGTATCGGCTACTGCCCAGTCATTTCGCCAGATCATGCCGCTTGGTGTCCTCGCAATGCTCGCGGCAACTGTCCTCGTTTTTTTCCATCTGCCCCTGCCATGGCAGCCGGGGGAAAGCCTCCAGATGCCGCTCGTCTATGTCGCGGGAATGTGGGTGGCAATTGCATCGGCGCTGGCCTTTACGGCTTTCTACACCTATCGGGTCGCCGACGAGGCGCGCAAACTGTCCAACGCCCTTGCCGCGACCGAACTGGTGCTCCAGCGCGAGCAGCATCTGTCGGCGCTTGACGGACTTGCCGCTGCCGCAGCCCATGAACTTGGAACGCCACTCGCGACCATCGCTTTGGTGTCGAAGGAGATGATCCGCGAATTGCCACAAGGCTCTCCATTGCACGATGACGCCAGCCTGTTGCGCAGCCAGGCGGAGCGCTGCCGCGAAATCCTCAAGAAGCTTTCCTCCTTGTCGGAGGAGGGCAGCAGCCATATCGGACGCCTGGCACTTTCTTCCCTGATGGAAGAGGTGGCAGCACCGCATCGCGATTTCGGCGTCAAGCTGGAATTGTCACCCGGCACGACGCCGGGCGAACCCGTATTCGAGCGCAATGCCGGTATCGTCTACGGCCTGGGCAATCTGGTGGAAAACGCCGTCGATTTTGCCCGCAACAAGGTCAATTTCCACGCCGAATGGAGCGATAGCGAAGTTGTAATCAAACTTTCTGACGACGGTCCGGGCTTCCCGCCCGAATTGCTGGAACGCATCGGCGAGCCGTTCATGACCACAAGGCGGCGCGACCCCGATGCGACAGGCGGAGGGCTTGGCCTGGGCCTCTTCATCGCCAAGACCTTGCTGGAGCGCAGCGGTGCAACGCTTGAATTCTCGAACTCCAGCGGTGACTTGCCAGGTGCCAGCGTCAAGGTGAAATGGAAGCGCGAAACTGTCGACCTGCAGAAAATGGGCAATTGAGAAACCACCAGTTCGCGCATCGGGAATGACAGACCATTAACCATGCAACCGAACCACAGGCGGGATTCACCTTCTGTTTGCATTGCAGCGTTAGTGTGGAGCTGATCCTGAGGTGGGCATGAAAAACCGGACAACCGATTTTTACAAGAACAGACGCGGCAACTTTGCCCTTACGACGGCCATTGTCGCTCCCGTACTGATGGGAGTGGTCGGGCTTGCTGTGGATTTTTCAATCTTTTTTTCTCAAAAGTCGCAAATGCAGGAAGCTGCCGACCAGGCTGCCCTTGCCGCCGTTCGCGAAGCGGCACTTCAGGGCTGGAGCAAGGTGACGGCTGAATCGGTTGCCTCTGATTTTGTGGATGAAACCATGCTGGGCTCGGCGATTTCGTCTGCCGTCTACACCACTTCCGTGGATGTTGATGCGGCTACCGGTACGGTAGACGTATCCATCCGCCAGGACGGACATGGCTATTTCCTGCTTGGCATGTTCAAGAGCAATCCGCAAATCGCGGTTGAATCCAAGGCGGCAATTGCCAGCACCACGAATATCTGCGTTCTCGGTCTCGATGAGACTTCAAAGGGAACGGTCGAAGTCGACGACAATTCCAATCTCATCGGCGACAGATGCTCGGTCTTTTCCAATTCCACCAACAAGGAAAGCATCGAGGTAGACACAGGAAGCAAGGTAAAGGCTTCCAGTGTCTGCAGCTCGGGCGGCGTCAAGGGCAGTGTAACCGATATTTCGCCAACACCGGTAACCGATTGCCCGGTCACTCCCGACCCGCTTCTGTCGCGCGCAGCTCCGCCCGTCGGGAGCATATGCGACTTCACCGATTTCCAGAGCGATACATCGACCACAATTGAACCCGGGGTATATTGCGGCGGTATCAAGCTTACGGGTGGAAATGTTTTTGCCAAGCCGGGCATCTATGTCATCAAGGATGGCGAGTTCAACATCTCCGGCAGCGCCAGCCTGACTGGTGCCAATGTCGGCTTCTACTTCACCGGCGATGCGGCCAAAACCAATATCGGCAGTGCTACAACCATCAGCCTTACAGCCCCCAAGACCGGACCCATGGCAGGTATCCTGTTCTTCGAGGATCGCGCTTCGACCAAGGGGCGTGAATTCGTCATATCCAGCAAGGATGCAAAGACGATGGTCGGCACGGTCTATCTGTCAAATGGCACATTGACCGTCCGCAAGGCTGGTGGCTTTGGCGAGGCTTCCGAATGGACCGCCATTGTCGCGCGCAAGATCCTGATCGACCAGGGCAGCAGCTTGCGCCTCAATTCCGATTTTGGTTCGTCGGATATTCCTGCACCTGATGGCATTGCCGGCGGGATAGGCCAAGTTTACCTCACCAGATAATCATATTCGCATCCATGGCGTTCAGGTTCGCCCGGATTTCGGTTGAGCCTTCCATGGTTCAAAAGCCATGGGAAAATCACTGGCTGGACTGATCGGTTGGATTCTGACTGCCAAAGGTACCCGGTTGGCCCGTTTGGTCAGCCGACAGCGCGCACCGGGGCAAGTGAGGCATTGCCCACGGTTCCATGAACCTTGAGAAATTCCTTGAAGTCGCAAAATGGCAACGGCCGTGAAAACAGATAGCCCTGCGCCTCGTCAATATCGAAGCGACGGGCCAGTTCGAGTTCCTCAGTGGTCTCGATGCCTTCCGCAACGATTGTCAGGTCAAGCTGGCGGGCCAGGGAAACGCTCGCTTCGACACAGGCAAAGGCAAAACGGTCTGTCGCTGCGGCCGACATGAAGGACTTGTCGATCTTCAGTTCCGAAAACGGGAACAGTCGCAATTGCTCGATATTCGAATAGCCGGTTCCAAAATCATCAATGGCGAGGCCAAAGCCTTGCATGCGCAGGCGTGTCAGGGCTTCCAGCGATTGTGACGTGTCCTGCGGAAGTCGGGTTTCCGTCAGTTCGAGAATGAAATTCTCCGGGTTCAATCCTGATAGCCGGATGATTTCCCAAAACTGCCCGGGAAACTGGGTGTTGGAGATGATCGAGCCCGAAATGTTGAACGAAATCTTGAAGGCCTCGTCAAAGGTTCCAAGCAGTTCCGGCGTGTCTTCTGCCACCAGTTCGATCATTCGCCAGGTGATGTCGGTGATGCGACCGTTTTCCTCGGCAAGGTTGATCATCTTGCCGGCATCCAGCAACTGGCCTTCACGGTTGCGCATGCGTGCCAGCGCTTCCGCTCCCGCAACGCGACCAGTGGCCAGGTCGATACGTGGCTGATAATAGGCAAACAGGCGCGAATTGCGCAGTGCGGAATTGATTTCCTCGACATCGATGCCGGGGCCCACCTTGCGCAATGGCCGATTGCTCCTGCCGGAAAGCACGAGATCGGCAACCTTCTGATAGTCGGCCGGTTTTGCCAGAACGCCTGCGCAGTCGATCTTCATCATCGCTGCAAGCTTGCCTGCGCTGTGGCGCACGGATGCGTGCTCTCCCGAAACCAGCACCAGTCTCCCGCCCCAGGCAAGCTCACTCGCCAGTCGCATGAAGCCCACGCCGTCCTGATTCGGCATCGACAGATCAAGCGTGATTGCATCAATCTCATTGGCGGTTCGACGCAGGATCTGGTGCGCTTCCTCCCCATCGGATGCCATGATCACCCGCTTTGCGCCCTTTTGCAGCAATACCTGCTCCATCAGCATGCGGAAGATCGGGTCGTCATCCACCACCATCACCGTGGCCACCGGGGGCAGCGCGTCTTGTTTTTCCGGATCTAGCGAACTCATGGTGCATCCTTGCATTGCAATTACAAACGACCTTGCCAATCTGTCCGGGGCCAGTCCTTCCGAGGTCGCGAGGTGATTGAAACCCCGCCATTGGAAAACCAGGCCCTTAAACCCTGGCACGGAAACCCTGGCACCGGCCAGCCGTTGTGAACATTCGACCTGCAACCTAACGCCAAAGGAATAACAATTGGCAAACCGCAATTGCTTGTTTCCGTGACTGGGTTAACGACCGGTTTACCCCTCGCCCCGGTCTGCAGGCCCTGTCTTTCAGGGGGGCTGTCTTGGGGGGCTTTGTCTGGCGGCGAGGGGCCTGATTCACAACTTGCAGCCTTGTTAACGAAAAATCCGTCAAATTTTGCCAATGCTGGTCGCTGGCGCCCGGAATTCGGAACCATGCGAAGCCCGCGACCGCCTTGCAGATTTGATTGGCATTGGTGTTGTCGCGCCTCGATCGAAGCGCGAAACGCCCGGAAAACCACGCTGGAGTGACGATCCTGACCGACAAGACCATACCGTCAAGTGAGGCCGAGGGCTCAGACGAACGAATTCCGATGCGCGAACGGTTGCGCTACCGGATTTCGCTTGCCTTCGGCCTTATCATGATCGTCGCCTTTTCGATTTCATCCGGCGTGCTGTCGGTGCGCGGATATCTCAACGACATTGCTGCATCCTCCGACCGCTTGCGTGGCATTGCCTCGGTTCTGGCCAGCACTGTTGCGGGCGATTTCCAGCAGGACAACCGCAATGGCGTCATGCAGTCATTGACGGCAATCAGGGACCTGCCGGAAATTGAATTCGTCGCCATCGAGGACATGACCGGAGCGCGATTTGCCGATATCGGCACGGCAACCTTCCTGACCACGCAACGCAATGAAATTTCGACCGTATCCTCGATGGATTTGCTGTTGTCGAGCACGATCTGGGTCAAGTCGGAAATCCGCAAGGGTGGTGAGCAGATTGGCTGGATCTATCTGTTGTCGGACATTAACCGTATCAGGACAGCCGCCCTTCAGGGACTGGCAATCAACGCCCTGATCGCCCTTGTCGCAACGCTTGCGTCACTGCTTGCTGCCTCGCGGGCTGTCTCCAACATGATACGCCCGCTTTCGCAGCTCTCCGGCCTCATGCGCAGCCTGAGCCGCAACGCCCATTATTCGGTGCGTGCCGATGAAAATGCGCAAGGCGAAATCGGCGTCCTTGCCCAATCCTTCAATACCATGCTTTCGCGCATCGACAGTCGCGACCAGCAATTGCGCGACTATCGCTTCAACCTGGAACAGAAGGTCGAGACGCGTACCCAGCAGTTGCGGGCTGCCAAGGACGAGGCGGAAGCCGCCAACAAGGCGAAATCAGACTTCCTGGCGACCATGAGCCACGAAATCCGCACTCCAATGAACGGCATGATGGTCATGGCCCAGCTTCTTGTGAAGGCACCGCTCGCCGAACAATATCGCCGGTATGCCAATGTCATTTCCCGTTCCGGCCAGGGATTGCTTACCATCATCAACGACATTCTCGATATCTCCAAGATCGAGGCAGGCAAGCTCGAACTGGAAAAGGTGGATGTCGTACCCGATGAAATCATCAGTGGTGTGGTCAGCCTCTTCTGGGAGCGTGCGCTCGAAAAGGACCTGGAGCTTGGCTTCCATGTCGCTGCCGACGTCCCGCAACTGGTGCAGGCCGATCAGACCCGCCTGACACAGGTCGTTACCAATCTCGTCAACAACGCCCTGAAATTCACCGAACATGGCGGCGTCTCGGTGCGCATGAATGTGGTGGAATCGAAGAAACCCAACCATTGCCGCCTGCGCGTTTCGGTGATGGATACCGGCATCGGCATTGCCGAGGACAAGCTGAAGACAGTTTTCGAGCGCTTTACCCAGGCTGACCAGTCAACCACCAGGAAATTCGGCGGCACCGGCCTTGGCCTGTCAATCAGCCAGAGGCTGATCGAAGCCATGGGCGGCGAGATCGGCGTGACCAGTCGACTGCGAAAGGGCAGCACCTTCTGGTTCGAGGTTGACCTGCCGGTTGTCAAGCCGGCGCGCCATCTGTCACCTGCCATGTTGCAACGTCGCAAGATTGCCATCGTCACACGCGGGCCTATCGAGAGCGCCTGCCTTGAATCGGCATTTGTCGAGCAAGGCTTCGAAGTCCATGCCGGGACCAAGGGCTTGCCGCATAACTCCACTGTCTACGCGGTGCTTTGCGACCCGGCCCTCGTCAACACCTTGCCATATGGCTATCAGGACGTTCCGGTTATCGCGATGGCCGGGATCGGCAACCAGTCGGTGGCTGGCCATCTGGCCTCCGGCCGCGTCAAGGATGTGCTCAACCTTCCCTTCGAGCGCGATGAATTGCGCGAAATCTCCGAACGCATCCGTGTCCGTGAATTCCGTGGCACTGCAGCCATCGCAGATACCGCACCCGTCTCGGCAGAATTGCCGGATTTCAGCGGCCTTCGCATCCTTGCCGTCGACGACAATCTGGTCAATCGCGAGGTGCTCAAGGATGCACTCCAGACCTTCAATATCGAGGTGACGCTCGCAGAATCCGGCGAAGAGGCACTCGACCTCGTCTCATTGCGAGACTTCGACATGGTGTTCATGGATTGCTCAATGCCGGGCATGGACGGGTTCGAGGCAACGCGTCACATCCGGGATATCGAAACGCATCTTGGCCGCAAGCAGGTGCCGATTGTTGCGCTGACCGCCCATGTGTCCGGCGAGGAAAGCCAGAAATGGCGTCAGTCAGGCATGAACGGCTATCTGACCAAGCCCTTCACCATCGAAACCATTGTCAGCACGATCAAGGACCAGACCAACCACCAACCCTCCCTTCAGGCCAATGCCGGGCTGCGCAATGAGGGGCCTGCGATCATCGAAGCCGCCATTGTGGAAACCGAAAGCACCGGGCCCCTGCAATCCTCACAGCAACATATGGCAGAGGAGCCGCAGTCACAGGAGATGGAAATCTCAGGTGAGGGCGAAAAGTCGGATGCGTTCTCGGTGGAGGACCTTGTTCCGTTTGACCTGCGGGTCGACGAGGCAGAGGCGGAACCCTATGTGGCAACCGTGCGCCAGGCCAATTGGCATCAGGCCGATGCGCAAGCGGACGAAGCAGCACCGGTTGACCACATCGAGGAACCGCAGCCACCAGTTTCGCTCTATGAAGCCTATGCGGTGATCGACGCAGCCGATGGCGATCCGGAACAGC
>JAGRLM010000201.1:2047-2485 GCA_020441795.1 Nitratireductor sp. | reverse complement strand
CGCTGGCGAAGCCGCGCCCGATCTCGTCGAGACGGAAATTCCGGACCCGCATGGCATTGCCAGAAAGAACTGGCGCGATGCGGAACTGATCAGCCCCGATACCCTGAACCTGCTCGAGACGCTGTCAGCCAATGGCAGCACCAACATGGCCGCGAAGATATTCGCCATGTTCATCCAGCATGCCGAGCCGGCCATCATCGAGCTGCGCGAACTGCTCACGCAGCATACGCATACCAGTGCGGCAAAACCTGCACATGCATTGAAATCCATGGCTTTGAGTGCAGGCGCGCCTGTCGTTGCCGGCATTCTTCAGCGCATCGAGGATTACTGCAAGTCCGGAGAGGTTTCCAAGGCCGGCCTGCTGCTCGACGAACTGGATATGGCATTTGCCGAAACGCGCAAGGCCATGCAGGATTATCTTGCCCATACCGCATCGGA
>JAGRLM010000201.1:1579-1998 GCA_020441795.1 Nitratireductor sp. | reverse complement strand
TGAAGCGGGTCATGCTTTCGCCAATTTTTTCCTGCCACGGGTTCCCTTCTGCTGACAAACCGCTTTGACTGGGTCATGGCTGGCTCTGGTTGCCAGCTGATTCCCTGATTGAGGTGGAGAAACATATTGTCCAGGCTGATCCTTCCGATTTTTGCATTGATTGCCGGATCTGCCTTCCTGATGACTGCCGGTGGCCTCAATGGCCTGATATTGCCATTGCGCGGTTCCGCCGAGGGCTTTTCGAGTTTCAGCCTTGGCCTGTTGGGTACCGGCTGGGCAATCGGATATATTGCAGGCTGCCTGTGGTCGCCCCGGCTTGTGCGCCGCGCCGGACATATCCGCAGCTTCGCCGTCATGGCAGCAATTGCCGTGGTCTCTGTATTGCTGTCGCTTCTGCTCATTCACCCCGGGGCATGGAT
>JAGRLM010000201.1:0-1505 GCA_020441795.1 Nitratireductor sp. | reverse complement strand
ACGGACAAGTCCTTCCGGGGAAGGGTGTTTGGCGTCTACACCATGGTCAACCTGCTGGCGACAACGGCCGGGCAGATGATGATCACGCTCGGTGACGCCAATGGCTATGTGTTTTTCGTGCTTGCAGCACTGTTCTATGTGCTGTCACTCATCCCCACGGCATTGACCAGAACCGACCAGCCAAGGCCATTGGTCGAGACCAATCTTGACCTCGCCGCGCTCATGCGAAATTCACCAATTGCGGTAGTGGGCGTTTTCCTGGTCGGCATCTCGAACAGTGCATTCGGCACGCTCGGCGTCGTGTTTGGTGGCAGCGTGGGTCTCGACATCCAGTCGATTGCCCTGATGATGAGCCTGTCACTCCTGGCCGGATCGCTGTTTCAGGTTCCTGTCGGCATGATCTCGGACAAGATCGACCGCCGTCTTGTGCTCATAGGCCTGGCGGTTCTGGCAAGCATGGTCGATCTGACATTTCTCGTGTTTCACCCGATCGATCCCTTGCTGGTACTCACCGCGAGTTGCCTTTTCGGCGGAGCCGTCTATTCGATGTATCCTGTCATCATTGCCCACGCCTATGACCATGCCGAGCCGGGGAATTACCTCAAGATCAGCGGCGGACTGCTGCTGGTTTACGGTATCGGTGCCATTGTTGGTCCGATCCTCGGCGGCATCCTGATGGAATGGCAGGCCAACGGACTTTTCGGTGCCACGCTGGCAGCGCATCTGTGCCTGATTGCCTATGCCGGATATCGCATCACCCAGCGTGTTGCCCTTCAGGAGGACGAAAAGACGGACTTCGTCGGAATGCCTACGGCAAGATTGGCAACGCCCGAATCCACGGTTCTTGACCCGCGCACTGAAGAAGATGAGCCCGAACTGTTCGAAAGGTGATGCTGCTCAACCCGCGTGTTTCAGCGATATGCCATCCGCATTGAAGGCATGAAGTCTGGAAACATCCGCATTGAGGCGCACCTTCTCGCCGCGTTCGAAACGATGGGTGCCCGGTAATTTGGCAATCACTGCCTCACTGCTTCCGGCAACATCGAGATAAAGCAGTGTGACTTCGCCCAGCGATTCCACCAGTTGCACGCTGCCTTCGAGAATCCAGTCCTTGCCGGTGGCAACGCTGAGGTCTTCCGGGCGTACACCGAATTTGACGGCATTTCCCTTGAGCGAGGCATCGCTGGCAATGGGAAGCTCCGCCTTGCGCCCCCCATCAAGCGTGATCACCGTCTTCTTGCCTGCAGAGGCAATTTCACCATCGACAATATTCATGGCGGGCGAACCGATGAAGCGCGCGACAAACAGGTTGCGCGGGTTCTCGTATAATTCGATGGGTGAGCCGACCTGCTCAATATTGCCGGCCGACAGCACAACGATGCGGTCAGCCAGGGTCATGGCTTCCACCTGGTCATGCGTCACATAGATCATGGTGGTACCGGGCATGTTCTCATGCAGGCGCGCGATTTCAATCCGGGTTGCCACGCGCAGCGCGGCGTCGAGGT
>JAGRLM010000200.1 GCA_020441795.1 Nitratireductor sp. | reverse complement strand
ATAAACGACACTTCAGAGGCGGTTTTCCTCAATGTGAAGGATCGTATCAAGCTGATCGAGGAGCAGCAAAAGACGGCGCTTGGCTCGCTTCGCGACGCAGCCGTGAAAAAGGCCACGGCCATCGCGACAGTGATGGAAAAGCTCAAGGTCAAGATACCGAGCGAGGTTCAGCAACAGGTAGGTGGCCCATTCATACCGCTGGAACCCGGCACCACTTTCGAAGACCATGTCGAAGCGCTTGATACATCGCTGAAGGCGCTGGATGTGTTGTCGGGAAGACTTTCCACGCTGCCGGTCGGCAACCCGGCGCCGGGCAAGGATATTTCAAGTCCCTTCGGTTCCAGGGTTGATCCATTCTTTGGACGCGCCGCCATGCATTCAGGCACGGATTTCCGGGCACCAACGGGCACACCTGCCCGCGCCACGGCCAACGGAACAGTCATTGATGCAGGCCGCAATGGTGGCTACGGAAACATGGTGGAAATCGACCATGGTGGCGGATTCACCACGCGGTATGCGCATTTGTCGGCAATCAAGGTAACCGCTGGCCAGAAAGTCAAACGCGGCGATGTGATCGGCCTGGTAGGCAGCACCGGGCGCAGCACCGGCCCTCACCTGCATTACGAGGTCCGCAAGGGCGGCCAGGCCATTGACCCGGCTCGCTTCCTGATTGCCGGGCGTCAGATCAAGTCGCTGCTATGAGCGGCCTGCCCGCTGCCGTCAGTCGATATCCGAGACCGAGCCGCCTTCCGAACCCTTGACCTGGTGGGCGAGAGCCGCCTCCATGAACTCGTTGAGGCCTCCGCCGAGCACCGTGTCGGGCGAAGTGCTTTCAACGCCGGTGCGAAGGTCCTTCACGAGCTGATAGGGTTGAAGCACGTAGGAACGGATCTGGTGACCCCAACCGATTTCGGTCTTCGAATCGTGCTCAGCCTGTATCGATTCCTGGCGACGCTTCATTTCCATGTCATAGAGGCGAGCCCGCAATGCCTTCATCGCATTGGCGCGGTTCTGGTGTTGCGACTTCTCGGACGATGTAACAACAATTCCGGTCGGCAAATGCGTGATTCGAACAGCCGAGTCGGTCGTGTTGACGTGCTGGCCACCTGCACCAGACGAGCGGAAGGTGTCGATGCGGATATCCTTGTCGGGAATATCAATTTCCACATTGTCGTCGATGACGGGATAGACCCATACCGCGGAGAATGAAGTGTGGCGGCGAGCCTGCCCGTCAAAGGGCGAAATCCGCACCAGGCGGTGTGTGCCCGATTCGGTCTTCAGCCAGCCATAGGCGTTCTCGCCCTTGACGAGAATGGTCGCGGACTTGATCCCGGCTTCTTCGCCGGGCGATTCATACTGAACCTCGACCTTGTATCCATTCTGCTCGGCCCAGCGGACATACATGCGCAACAGCATCGAGGCCCAGTCCTGGCTTTCGGTGCCGCCAGCACCAGCGTGAACTTCCAGAAATGCGTCATTTCCGTCTGCTTCACCGGAAAGCAAGGCTTCCACCTGACGGCGACCAATCTCGGAATGCAACAGCTTGAGCGCAGCTTCCGCCTCAGAAACGATGGCCGCGTCTTCCTCTTCCTCGCCCATCTCGATCAGGCCAACATGATCGGCCAGCTCGTTTTCGATGGACTGGATCGCGGCTATGCTCTTTTCCAGCGATTGACGCTCGCGCATCAGCTTCTGCGCCTCGTCAGGATTGTTCCAGAGATTGGGATCTTCGGATTTTTCGTTCAGTTCCTTCAGTCTTTGACGGGCCTTGTCCCAGTCAAAGATGCCTCCTCAGCAGGCTTACGGCCTGCTTGATTTCGCTGATGATGTTCTGTGTTTCGGCGCGCATTCGTGTTGCCCTTGACATGAATTACAACCAGCCGGGCAAGCGCAAGACGCATCAGCCCGACCATGATTCCGCGCGCAATCTATTCAGGCAAGCCAGCCAAGTAAACCGGCAGAAAGCGGGATTGGCGGATTAATACAATCCGCCAGTGCCGGACAAGACGGCGCGGTTGGCATCGGGCGACACCGTGAGCCGGTCGCGGATCATGTCGTCGGCAAATCCGATCACGGAATAGACATCGGGCGGCGCGGTTCCGGGCTTGAAGGCTTCCATGATCACGCCTGGCTGACCGGCACTAGCCTGCAAGCCGGTCTTGCGATCAATCGGAATGAGCTTGATGCCCTTGGGAACACGGAAGTCTACCGGCTTCTTGCCCTTCAGGGCGTCGGTCATGAATTCGAGGAACACCGGTGCGGCCAGCCCGCCACCGGTCGAGCCATGCCCCATCGGCCTGGGGTTGTCGAACCCGACATAGACGCCGGCCACGAGGTCGGGAGTGTAACCGATGAACCAGGCGTCCTTTTCGTCGTTCGTGGTACCGGTCTTCCCGGCAACGGGTACGCCCAGCTTTTTCAGGACGACGGCAGTGCCGTTCTGAACCACACCTTCAAGCATTGAGGTGATCTGGTAGGCAGTCATCGGATCCAGTACCTGATCGCGATTGTCCTCAAGCACCGGTTCGTTCTGGTTTGCCCATTCTGTCACATTGCAGGCGTCACAAATCCGCTCATCGTGGCGGAAAATCGATTTTCCGTAGCGGTCCTGAATGCGATCGATGAAGGATGGATTGATCTTCTTGCCGCCATTGGCCAGCACCGCATAGGCCGAAACCATGCGCGAAACCGTGGTTTCGCCCGAACCCAGCGACATTGACAACAATGGAGCAAGATTGTCGTAAATTCCGAACCGCTTGGCATATTCGGCGACCAGCGGCATCCCCATGTCCTTGGCGAGGCGGACCGTCATCAGGTTTCGCGATTTCTCGATACCCAGGCGCAATGTTGAAGGCCCGGCATAGCCGCCACCATAGTTCTTGGGCTCCCAAATGCCCTGATTGCCACCCTGTTCAATCTGGAACGGGGCATCCAGCACCACCGAAGACGGGGTATAGCCATTGTCGAGCGCTGCCGCATAGACGAAGGGCTTGAAGGAAGAGCCTGGCTGGCGATAGGCCTGCGTGGCGCGGTTGAACTGGCTTTCAGAGAAGGAGAAACCGCCCGACATTGCCAGCACACGACCGGTATGCGGGTCCATGACAATCATGGCGCCCTGCACTTCCGGTGGTTGATGCAGGCGATAATCGCCCTCGGCATCGCTAATGGAAGCCACGTAAACCACATCCCCAACTGAAAGAATGCCGTCTGCCGTCTTTGCTGTCTTGGCCTTCTGGTCCTTTATGCGAACCTTTGAAGCCCATTTCATGTTGGCGAAACTGATGCGGCCCTGCTCGCGCTCTGAAGACAGCTTGCCATTGGCTTCGGTAACAGGCTGCAGCCCGACAACCGCTTCCTGGTCACTTACGGCCAGTACAACCGCGAGTTTCCATTCCGGCACATCAACCAGCGTTGGAATTTCCGCAAGCTGCGCGCCCCAGTCTCCGGTAATGTCGATGGTCTTGAGCGGTCCGCGCCAGCCCTGTTCCTCGTCATACTGCTCCAGACCGTCCTGAAGCGCCTTGCGCGTCATCTTCTGAAGCTCTGGATCGAGCGTCGTACGAATGGACAAACCGCCTTCATACAGGGCGTCTTCGCCATAACGGCTGATGATGTCGCGACGGACTTCCTCGGAAAAATATTCGGAGGCAAACAGATAGGAGGCGCGCCGGCGCGGATTAACGGTCAGCGGCTTGGCTTTTGCCGCCTCGCCTTCCTCCACGCTTGCATAGCCGTTCTTTACCATCTGGTCGATGACCCAGTTCCGCCGCTCGGTCGCCGCTTCGGTATTGTTGTAGGGGTGATAATTGTTCGGCGCCTTGGGAAGTGCAGCCAGATAGGCCGCCTCTTCAAGCGTCAGGTCGTTTACCGGCTTGTCAAAATAGGTAAGTGCTGCGCCTGCCACACCATAGGAGCTGAGGCCAAGGAAAATCTCGTTGAGATAAAGTTCGAGGATCTTGTTCTTCGAATAGGCCTGCTCGATGCGAAGCGACAACACGGCTTCCTTGATCTTGCGATCAATGGAGCGCTCGTTGGTGAGAAGAAAGTTCTTGGCAACCTGCTGGGTGATCGTCGAAGCGCCGACCTGTCGCCTGTTGGTGCCCAGGTTCTTCAGATTGGTCGCAACGGCACGACCAAGTGCCATGAAGTCGATACCGGGATGGGTATAGAAATTCTTGTCTTCCGCCGAAATGAAGGCATTCTTGACCATGTCGGGGATTGCCTGGATCGGCAGGTACAGCCGCCGCTCACGGGCATATTCGGCCATCAGCGATCCATCTGTCGCATAGACGCGGGTGGTTACGGGCGGCTCATAGGCATTTAGGCCCTGCTCGCTTGGAAGGTCCTTGGAAAGGTCCTGCACGTACCATGCAACCCCGCCGACAATCAGGATTGCCGCCAGTGTACCCATTCCGAAGATGTAGCCGATAAACCTGAAAAACATTCGCCTCGTATTCCCTGATCGGACCTTGCATGGCCCAGCTTCGCAGGTACAGCCAAACTGCCCTTGGAGGTGTCGCCAGCCCAATCGCCACTGCGATCAAAGCCATGCGAATCCGCATCACGCACTCTTACCACAGCACGCGCCGCATGGCATCGCCCGCGCGAAATCGCAGCATTCACACCCCTTTAACTCCCCTAACGGAAAGACCCATCGCGATCAACTGCCGTCGATGGCGAATGGCAGGCAAAACGCGCCCGAATGCGAATACCGTTTGTCTTTTGACTGCCAATGCGGAGAAAATATGTCTTCCGGCAGGCATTTGCCCGAGATGGTGATCCTGATTGGCCGCAAGAGCGATTTCTGCTTCAGCGCAAACGGGGCTCGAAAAACTTCAAGACAGCATCCGCGATGCGGGCGGTAGCGGCTTTTTGCCATTCCTCATCCGTCATCAGTTTCTCGTCATCGGGGTTGGACAGATATCCCAGTTCTATCAGGACGCTTGGAATCTCGGGTGCCTTCAGCACGGCAAATGTAGCGGAACGTTCGGGATTCTTGATCAGATTGATGTCGCTGTCGAGTTTCTCGACCAGGATTGACGAGAAGAAACGCGAAAAGCGAGTGGTCTCTCGCAATGTCAGGTCCGCCAGGATATCGGGCAAGGCCTCGTCATCAGCTGCATCATCGAGACCAGCCAGCAGATCGGAGGCGTTTTCCGATTCGGCGATCTCATGGGCAAGATTGTCCGATGCCTTGCGCGACAGCGTATAGACGGTGGCCCCCCTCACCCAATTCTGGCGGAGGGAATCGGCGTGGATCGAGATGACCAGATCGGCCTGGTTGCGCTCCGAGAATGCCACCCGCTCTCGCAACGATATGAAGACATCTTCCGAGCGTGTAAGCCGTGTGTCGAATGCTCCCCGTTTGCCGATTTCACTCGCAAGCCTGCGCGCGATCTGCAGGGTCAGATCCTTTTCCTGGGTGCCGTGCACACCCTTGGCGCCGCCATCAATGCCGCCATGCCCGGGATCGATCACAATGGTGATGCGGCCCTTTTCCTTTGGCGCGGGGCGCACCCGGTCGCCAATGGTCGCAACTTCACCGCTGGTGCCGACCAGACGTTGCTGCTCGGCCACCATTTTGGTGAATTCGCCTTGCTTGACGGGTTCCAGCTCGACTTCGAGGCGGTAATGCTTGCCTTCCTCGATGGTTTCGGTCTTGCGCGAGACCATGCGAGCGGGATGACCAAGAGATATGACCACCCGCGAGCGCTCACGGGCAATGGCGCCATATCGCAAGAAGGTGACAAGACCGCGCGGCTCCAACGTGGCCGCGTCAGCAAAGCGGAACAGCATGGACGGACCGTCAATGACAAGCCGCAGCGGGCTATCCATGAAAAAACTGTCGAATTCGGTCTTGCGATCGAAATCCATGGTGAAACGGGTTGCTTTCCCATCACCCTGAATGGCCCCGTCGAAAACGAGAACGGGGCTGTCAGCAGGGTCTTTCGCGGCTTGGGGTGTTTGAGGGGTAGCTGGCGCAGCGGTTTCTGGTGCGGGAGTTTGCTGCACCGAATCCTGCGCGATGCCAAATTGCGGATTCAGGACAAGCGCCAACAGGCAGCAAATGGCAAGCAGCAGTCGAAATGCCGAAAAACCGGGGCGCAAAACGGTATCTCCTCGCGATTTGAATGCCATACCTTGCATCAATTCCCTGAATACCTGCCAAAATGGCGTTTTTCCGGCACCAAGTCCGGTCCGGGCGTGATCCCGCAGGCGCGTCACCGAGCCCTGCAAACCTTGTTCATCTCCCTGCCCCTACCTGATTTCGCTTGAGTTGGACAAGAGTTGGGCATAAGAGAAAAAAGCTTGGTCAAGGGAATGAGGAGGTCCTGCATCTGGTACAAGCCGGGAATCCGCCGGTTTCAGATGCTGATTGAAAACAGGCAATGTCGATAATTTGATCGAATCTTGCGGTTTGCAGTCAACTC
>JAGRLM010000199.1 GCA_020441795.1 Nitratireductor sp. | reverse complement strand
TCGAAGACCCCGAGCCGCAAGTCCTTGTGACGTTGCGCTGCAACGCTGGCAAAGACACCCTCGCCACCACCGACATCGAGCAAGCCGCGAACCCGGCCAAGATCGACAGCGTCAAGGATCTCGTTCGCCAGCATTTCCTGGCTTGCCGACATGACTGCCGAATATTCCTGTGCCTGCCGGGCACTGACGGGATCGCGCTCCGCTCCTGCATAGGACCAGAGCCTGGACATCGCGGTCTCGCCGGCTTCCCCGCGCAACAGTGCTGTGGGGTCAGTCAGGTCCCGGTAGAATGCCGCATGGTGGCGGATCATTGCAGCAAGGCCCGGATCACTCGCCACTACAGCACCGGCATCAGCCAGCGTCAGCCAGCCATCACCACTGCGGTGAAGGATGCCAAGGGCATTTGCCGACTGCACCAGATGAGCGAAATTGCCGGACGGGATGTGAAGCTGCGCGGCCGCTTTGTCCTCGCGCTGTGGCCCTCGCGAAAGCAGATCAAGCAAGCCCGTCTCAAGACATGCATACAACACCTGCGACTGCACAAAGCCGCTGGTTATCGAGAACAATGCCTCGGCGCGGCGATTGGCAATCGAGCGGAGCAATGGCATGCGCGATGCCAGGGCGCGAAAGCGCGGATTTTGCACCACCGTCGCGCGCCATGCGCGAAAGCGGACAAGCCAGCCGGGCATGTCGCAAGGCATGTCATTGGATGAAACCGGCGGGTTTCGATTGCTTGCGGCCGGTTTGGCGGTTTCCAGCATGGTTCAGGCGGCGGTCAACGCAAGTTTCTTTGGCACGAGGCGCTTTGCCTCCTGCATGATCAGCTGCCGCAACATGTCGGAGCCCGGACAATCGGGAATGGAATCCGCCGCATTCTTGACCAGCATCTGCAAATGCGAGACAGCTCCCGCAAGGCCGAATTCAGCGACGGCATTGGGTCTGTTATGCACCACATCCTGTCCCTTGGGCTTGCCGATCTCGTCTTCGTCGCAAACACTGTCACGCAGGTCGTCAGCCACCTGATAGGCAGCCCCAAGCGCTTCTCCAAGACCCATCCATTGTTGTGGACTAGCACCTGCGGCAATGGCGCCGCTGACGGTTGCGCCGGTAAAGAGCGAAGCTGTCTTGGCCCGATGATACTCGCTCAGATTGATTTCAGATTCACTCTCCCAGGCCTGACCGGCAATGATGCCATGTGGCATTCCAACGGCTCGGCCGATTGTGGATATCAGCGGGGCAATGCGATCGGGTGTTGAAATGCATTCGCGCGCCAGGGTTTCGAATGCCATCACGATCAGTGCGTCGCCAGCCAGAACCGCCAATGGCGCTCCAAACACGGAATGTACCGACGGTTTGCCACGGCGCAATTCCGCGTCGTCAAAGCAGGGCAGGTCGTCGTGAACAAGCGAAGCGCAATGCAACAATTCTATGGCGGTCGCGGCCGCATCGGCCGCTGCGGGATTGGCGTCGCCGGAAGCTGCTGCGACAGCAAGGCACAGGCGCGGGCGTATCCGCGCGCCACCTGGAAATACCGAATAGCGGATCGCTTGTGAAATCTTTGCCGGATTGCCGCTTGCCGTAGCGAAGGTGATGGCACGCTCCAGCCCGCGTTCGATTCTCTTTTGCATGTCCATCGCGGCAAAACCTCCCATGCGTCAATTTACAAAGACACCATTAAATGTAAACTTATCTTGACACAGGGTTTGCGTTTGTCAACGCCGCGTTGAACCGGAAAACCGCTGGAACGGAATATTGCAGCAGATGGAATCGTCAGTTCAAAGGGATCGGATACTTGTCGTCGGGGCAGGCATGGGCGGATTGTCGGCGGCAATCGCTCTGGCTGCAGCGGGTAGGGAGGTGCTGGTCCTCGAACAGGCGCAAGGTGTCGGCGGCAAGGCACGCAATGTCGATGTGGCAGGCAGTGCAGTTGCAGCCGGGCCAACTGTCCTGACCATGAAATGGGTGTTTGAAGCACTCTTTGAAAAAGCCGGGGCTGATTTCGATGCCGAGCTTCGCCCGCAACAGGCCGGCCTTTTGGCCCGCCATTGCTGGACGGATGGCGAGTGGCTTGATCTTTTTGCCGATATTGATGCAAGCGCGGCGGCGATTGCTGAATTTTCGGATAGCCGCAATGCTGAGGGCTATCGCCGTTTTTGCAGCGACAGTGCTGCCATGTTTTCCACGCTCAAACACAGCTATATCGCCGCCCAGCGTCCCGGCCCCTTTGAACTCATGCGCAGGATCGGCCTGATGAATCCGGCCAGGCAACTGGCGCTGAAGCCGCTATCGACCATGTGGAAAGCGCTTGGAACCTATTTTCCCGACCCGCGACTGCGGCAATTGTTCGGGCGATATGCAACCTATTGCGGCTCGTCGCCCTTCATGGCGCCTGCAACGCTGATGCTGGTTGCCCATGTCGAACAGGATGG
Source organism: Nitratireductor sp. (assembly GCA_020441795.1). Taxonomy (GTDB): domain Bacteria; phylum Pseudomonadota; class Alphaproteobacteria; order Rhizobiales; family Rhizobiaceae; genus BOKV01. The sequence goes on along the minus strand of JAGRLM010000199.1, from coordinate 10,512 downwards.
TGTCTGGCTGCTGGAGGGCGGCATTCATTCGCTGGCGCGAATGATGCAACGCAAGGCCGAGCACCTCGGCGTGCAATTTCGATTCGGCCAGAAGGTCGCCTCGATTGCTGCGAGCGGAGGCAAGGCCAGCGGTGTGGTTCTTGAAAACGGGGAGACGGTCCGCGCAAGCGCAGTCATCTTCAACGGCGATGCCTCGGCACTCGCGTCGATGGCAGGCCGGGCGCAATTTGCCGGTGTCAGGCCCGTCGCTTTATCCAACCGCTCGCTATCAGCGAAAACCTGGTGCTTGAGCGCGAGAGTGTCGGGCTTTCCACTCGCCCATCATACAGTCTTCTTCTCGCCCGATTATGCCAGCGAATTTGATGAAATCCTGAACCACAGGAAAATGCCCCGGCAGCCAACCACCTATCTTTGTGCACAGGACCGCGACGATACAGGCCGCCTTGCTGCCACGGCGAAGGACGGGTTTGAACGCCTGTTGTTCATTGTCAATGCGGCAGCAGATGGTGACATTGAGAAAAGCACTGAAAGAGAAACACAACAATGGCTTCACACGATACTGGATTTTCTCGAAAGCAACGGCCTGGTGATCGAACGCAGCACGATGCAGGCCAGGGCAACGGATCCAGCCGGATTCAACCGCTTGTTTCCGGGCTCCGGCGGAGCACTTTACGGCAGGGCATCTCACGGATGGACGGCGTCATTCCGGCGACCGGGAGCGCGAACGGCAATGCCCGGACTGTATCTGGCGGGCGGCAGCGTGCATCCGGGACCGGGCGTGCCGATGGCAACACTTTCGGGAATGCTGGCGGCGGAGAGCCTTTTGTCGGACCGGCCTTCGATGCCGATGTTCCGCCCGGTGGCTATCTCTGGTGGTATGCCGACGGATTGAGCGAGGACGGCAAGCGCGGCTTTTCCATCATCGCCTTTGTCGGATCGGTCTTCTCGCCCTATTACCACTGGGCAGGGCGGCGCGACCCGGAAAATCACGTATGCATCAATGTTGCGCTCTACCAGCCGGAGGGAAATCGCTGGGCCATGACCGAGCGCAGCAGGATGGCTTTGCACCGCGACCGGAACAGCTTCACGGTCGGCCCGAGCAGCATGCGCTGGCATTCTGGCAGGCTGGAGGTGGAGTTCGACGAAATCGCACTGCCGCGTCCGCCCGCACAATGGTTACCGAAGCGCATTCGCGGACGCATCACACTCAAGCCGCATTTCGTTACCGGCAGCGTCTTCGACATTGACGCAACAGGTAATCACCGCTGGTGGCCGATTGCCCCGTCAGCGGATGCGAGTGTGGAGTTTGATCACGACATGCCCGGCTGGCAGGGCCACGGCTATCTGGATTGCAATTGGGGAACGGAATCGCTCGACAGGGGATTCACGCGATGGGACTGGGCACGCGGCGCGTTTGACGATGGAACATCGGTGATACTGTATGATTCACACCGTCGCGATGGTAGCCGCGATTGCCTTTCAATCCTGTTTGATCCGGCAGGCCACCTGATGCAACTTGAAGAACCGCAATGCAGCCCACTAAAGCGCGGCTTCTGGGGGGTGGAACGCCATGCCCATCATGATTCCGATTGTGAGCCGAAGTCGCTGGAAATTCTTGAGGACGGCCCCTTTTACATGCGCTCGGTGGTTTCCACCCGGCTTTCGGGGCAGCCGGTCAAACTGATGCATGAAAGCCTGTCCGGCGACCGCTTTGCCAATCCCCTGGTCAAGGCAATGTTGCCATTCCGGATGCCGCGCCGCGCGCGATAGGGATCAGTCCTTTTGCTGCTCAACCTGGCGTTCGCGTTCCTCCCGCGCCTTCACATCGCGATTGAGCGATCGCAATTGCCACCAGCCAAACAGGATGATGCCGACAAAGCTGATGCCTACTTCGATCAGACCGTAATAGTTTCCCATATCACGCTGCTACTTCGTTGTTGCGTCGCCGGTTCTCGGAAAGCGCGATGATTTCCATCATCCTGCCGGCCTTGCCGTCAAAGCCGCGCGGCTCCTGTGGCTTGGCTGATGCTGCCGCATCCACAAGGAACCGGGTTTGCGCAGAAGCTTCCTCGCTGGATACCGAACTGAAAAGCGTTGGCGAATAGATCGAATAGGCAATCAGTTCGAGCTTGCGAATGGTTGAGGTATGGGCACGGTGCGAGACACTGTCAAAATTGTTGCGTTCGATCTCGCGCCCGATTTCACGATAGATGAGCGCTGCACTTCGGATTGCCATGCGGCAGGAAAAGGGCAGACCGGTAATGCCTGTCATTGCCTTGGCATAATGCGCATTGGCAGTTTCAAGCAGCCTCTCGACCACTGCGCACAGTCCGGGAGACACAACCGGATTGTCCAGAAGCGCGTTCGGGTTGACGTTGGCCTCGGCAAGCCAGTCCAGCGGCAGGTAAATACGGCCGCGCCGCGCATCTTCGCCCACATCGCGGGCAATATTGGTCAACTGCATGGCTATGCCGAGATCAGCTGCCCGTGCCAGCGTGTGGCGGTCGGTCACGCCCATCACCAGCGTCATCATCACACCGACGGTGGATGCGACCCGGGCTGCATAGGCGGCGACATCATCAAGCGTGTGATAATCGCGCCCCTGTGCGTCCCAGGCAAATCCTTCGATCAGCGCGTCGGGCAACAGGCGCGGAATATCGAAATGCTTTGCAACCGCATGAAATGCCATGTCGGCAGTGTGGTTTTGCGGGCAGTCGCGGTAAATGGCGTCAAGTCGTGATTTCAATGCCTCGACCCCGTCGGACGGATTGCCGCTCTCATCGACCAGATCATCGGCAGCACGGCAAAAGGCATAGAGCGCGCGGGTCGCCAGCCGAATCTGTGTCGGCAGGAGCAGGGACGCCGCCAGAAATGACTTGGACCCCTCGCGAATGGCGTCCTCGCACTGCTTGCGCAGCGCAGGGTTCAGTTCGAAACGCTCAGGCGAAGACGCTGGCATGTGGCACTACCTTGTCGAGAATTTTTGCAGACGAAACTACGCCGGGAAGCCCTGCGCCTGGATGCGTGCCGGCCCCCACGATGAAGAGGTTGCTTACCTCCTCGCTGGCATTGTGCGGCCGGAACCATGCAAGCTGCGTCAGGATCGGTTCCATGCCGAAGGCATTTCCCTTGGTCGAAAGCAGCCGGTCGCGGAAATCAATCGGCGTCAGCAGTTTGGACGTAACAATCTGGTTCGGCAGGTCCGGCAATATGGTGCTGGCCAGGAATTTCTCGATCCGCTTGCGATACGGCTCGCTCATGCTTTGCCAGTCGATATTGCCGTCAAGATTTGGCACCGGCGACAATACATAGAAGCTGTCGCAGCCATCAGGCGCCATGGACGGGTCAGTAGCCGTGGGCCGGTAGAGATAGAGGCTGAAATCATCGGCCAGGATCTTCCTGTCGAAGATATCGCTCAACAGGCCGTCATAGCGCGGTCCCATCAGCACCGTATGGTGGTCGATATCATCATATTTGCGGCGCGTGCCGAAATACCAGACGAACAGGCTCATAGAATACCGGGCCTTGTTGATTTTCCGGTCGGTCCAGCGCTTTCGCAGCTTGTGCCCGAGCAGCCTTGAATAGGTCCAGCCGGTATCCGCATTCGAAACAACGACACGAGCGGGAAGGCTGGCTCCGGATTTGAGCGTTACGCCACTTGCCGTACTCGCTTCCACATCAATGGATGTGACTTCGGCATTGGTAATGACGCTGCCGCCCTGGCGTTCGATGAGCTTCACCAGTCCCTCGATGATCGAATGCGTACCCCCCGTTGCGTAATGCACGCCATATTCGCGTTCGAGATAGGAAATCAGCGACAGCACGCCACTGGCTCGCAATGGATTGCCGCCAATGAACAAGGGATGAAAGCTCAGCGCCATGCGCAGGCGTTCATCCCTGATATATTTGCCAACCAGCTTGTGCACCGAGCGATCAGCGCGCCGCAAGGCAAGTCCCGGCAAGGCGCGCAGCATGGCGCCAATCGTTGAATAGGGCTTGTCTATCATGCCGACAAAGCCGGTCTGGAAACAGCGCTCGCTTTCCACCAGATATCGCTCATAACCTGGAACATCTGCGGGATTGAATTTCGCGATCTGCTGTTTCATGTGGGCGTCATCGGCATTCACCGAAAACGTGTCGCCATTGGCAAAGCGGAGCGTATAGAATGGGTCTAGCCGCGTCAGCGTAACGTCATCGGCCATGCGCTGCCCGCACAATTCCCACAATTCCTCGAATACGAAAGGTGCGGTCACGATCGTTGGGCCGGCATCGAATGTAAATCCGTCCTGGCGAAATCGTGCAGCGCGTCCTCCCGGTTGCTCCAGGCGCTCCAATACGCTGACGCGGTAACCGCGCGCGCCCAGCCGGATTGCTGCAGCAAGTCCGCCAAATCCCGCACCAATCACGATTGCATGTGGCCGGTTGTCATGTCCCGTCGCCATTGTCGATGGGGGAGGCGCTATTGTCATGGCCGGAACTCCCCGGAAAAACTGGATGAAGCCAATGCGCTCATGCCGCCTCCGCCTGCTTTTCGCTCAGGAGGCCTGCGACCATTACAGGGTCCACCTCATGCAGGAGATGGCCGCCGTGATTGACAATCACCAGCTTGCAGCCGGGGACAAGCATGGAAGCCTTGCGCGATACCTGCGAGGGAACCATTGGATCATCTTGCGAGGCAATCAGCGTGACGGCCGCATTGATTTTGCCCAGATTGCGCAGCAACTCGCCAAGCTCCCATTTCGCCATCATCCCGATTGCACCATTCACATGGGCAGGGTGGCGCATCAACATGGCATAGCATTCACGCCCTGTTGCATCGATGCGTGAGCCGGTGGCGTCGAGAAGCCTTCCGGTAATGCCGCTTACCCTTGCCTGCAGGGAGACAAGCCGCGACGTCAGCGGGTTGTGAAACAGCAGTTTGGCCATGGGAGAAAGCAGGGCATTGCCGCGAATGGGTTCGAGCGCGCTGTTGAGCCCGAAAATCGCTGCCTTTGGCAGGTTTCCAGCAAGTGACATTTGAAGGAGAATGGCAGCTCCGGCAGAATGGCCGGCTGTTCGCACAGGCTTTGCGCCAATGGCGGCAAGGAGTTCCCCAATGGCATTTGCCATTCCGGGAAGGGTTAGGTCGCGTGACTGTGCCCCGGTGGTAAAGCCATGACCCGGGAGGTCAGGCGCGATTACCCGCCATTCGCGCGCCAGGATCGGCATCAGGTCACGAAACGAATGATTGGCAGCGCCTGTGCCATGCAACAGCAGGAAAGGTGGCGCTTTGGCTGGACCCATCTCCTGCACATGCCAGGTCATTCCGCCAGCCCGGATGAAGCGACTTGCGTTGCGGTTAGGCCAATTGGCACCATCGCTTTCCCAATCGGGATATTCCGAGGCTAGCGCCAGCATCTCAACCACCCCGCATCGTGCGCGATACAATGGATGAGATGACGGCAGCATTGACATGCGGCAGTGGCCAGTAATCGGCATTCATGGCGGAGGCCAGCGCGCGGGCTGTATCCCTTGGGCGCTGCGCAATGTCGATGAAGATGGAGCGGAATCCCATGGCGCCGCACTGGCGGGCAAGTGAGCTGGCTTCCTCTGCCGCACGCTCGCGATTGGGACTGCCATCCAGCGCGATGTTTCCGCGTCCGTCAGTGAGATAGACGATCAAGGGCGATTGTCCGCGCCTGCGCACCATATTGGCGAGTTCTATGCTGCGCATGATGCCACCGGCAAGTGGAGTGGCACCGCCGCCGGGCAGGCCCGTGAGGCTGCGCTTGGCGCGCACCAGGGAGCGGGTGGGTTCAAGCAACGTCTCTGCGGCAAAGCCGCGAAAGGCAACCAAAGCCACATTGTCCCGGCGAACATAGCAATCGCCCAATAGCAGTTCGATTGCACCCTTGGCCTCGGATAGCCGTGAAATCGCGGTGGAGCCTGACGCATCCACCGCAAAGATCGCGGTCGACTCAGTGCGATGGCGAAACCGCATATAGCGAAAATCCGTTGGCAATACGCGCAGCGCGGTTCCCGCCTGCCAGTTTCCGCTTGCCTCGGGGTTGCGCAGTCTCTGCCATGGAATGGCTGCCCGCAATGTGGCAACCACATCCGGGCGCGCTTCCGCGTAGGGCGGACGATTGACAAGGCCAGTCGGTCGGCCCCTGCGGCTGCCACTGCGCATGGCACCGGACTTGCCGGTGCGGGCAAGGTTTGTGGCGCGGCCAGTATCAGCGCGAGCAAGCAAGGCAGAGACAGCTCTTGACGCAGCCGCGGCAGCAATCATCATCTCTTCCGGGACTTCGCCATCGCGCACGATATCCTGATCCTGATCGGGCTCGCCGGGATCATCTGCGGATTGCTGCTCGCCCGGATCACTCTCGCCATTTTCGACATTTGGCGGTTGCTGTTCCTCGTGATCAAGCTCTTCCTGTTCATCGTCGCTGACGGCTTCACCACTCGCAAAGGCACCAAGGCAAAGGCGAATGGCAGCCGCACAATCGGGCGGTGTCACAAGGCTTCGATCATCAATCGCTGCCACCATGCGGGCGAGCCGGGCAACAGCCTGGTATTTCCGCATTGACGTGCCGGGAATGGTCAAGATCGCTTCGCCGAGCGCGGACAGCAAGTCATCGGGAAACTCGACGGCTTCAGGAGCAATTGCAGGCCGGGTGACAGCCTCATCATCCGCCATGCAGGTTTCACGCATGGCAATGCCGTTGAGGTTGAGTGCGATATCCAGCCGATCCACCAGCGCCGACGACATCGGCACGTCGCCCTTTTCCGCTTCGTCCAGTGCAATGAGGCAAAAACCACCACTCCCGTTTTCGCGGGATATGTCGAGCTCCTGCGCGAAAATCGCTGCGACACCGCGCTCCGTGCGCTCGGCCATTGCAAGAACGGCAAATCCTCTATCCGCCCGACCCAGAAGCCCGGTCTCTTCCACGCGCATGCCAGCGCGCAGCGATGCGGCAATGTCGATCCCGCCCTTGAGGCGTGAGGGTGCGACAGAAGCAGGAATACGGATCCAAGGTACGCACCGCCCTGCCAGTTGCTGCACGACTTCAAGCCAGCGGTCGCGAACCGGACCGGCACCACTTTGCAATCGAACACCGCCAAGGGATGAACCACCCACCGCCAGCAGTCTTGCGATCAGCAATGCATCTGCCCAGCGGGCAGAAATCTGCGCGTCGGGTGGCAATCGCTCAGGCATTTCCCACCGTCTGGTTGATCATTTCGTCAACAGCCCGCGTAACCCTGGCCGATGAGCCTGCCTCGTCCAGCGGGTCACGGCGCAGTCGATGGCGCAGTGCTAAAGGCGCAACCTCGACAATATCCTTCACGACAACCAGCTTGCGTTTTTCCAGCGCGGCAATTGCGCGGGCAGCCCGCATCAGCGTCAGTTCCCCGCGCATGCCGTCAATGCCGAGGCGTATGCAAAGATGGGCTGCCATGGTCAGCGCCTTGTCCTCGACCTCCACCTCGCCAAGAAGCTTGCGAGCCGCAAGGATCCGGTTCCGGATCTTGCCTTCGGCAGCGGCCCACTTCTGGAGGAAGGCGGCACGATTGCGCTCATATTCGTCACGACGACGAACAACCTCGACACGCGTTTCGATATCCTGCGGCGAGCGAACATCGACCGACAAACCAAATCGGTCGAGCAATTGCGGGCGCAATTCGCCTTCCTCGGGATTGCCCGAACCCACCAGCACGAAACGGGCCGGATGGCGGATGCTCAATCCCTCGCGTTCGACAACATTGATTCCGGACGCTGCAACATCAAGCAGCAGGTCCACGAGGTGGTCTTCAAGCAGGTTGACCTCGTCGATATACAGAAAACCGCGATGCGCGCGCGCAAGCAGACCCGGTTCGAAAGCCCGTTCGCCTGACAGCAAGGCCTTTTCGAGATCAAGTGCACCGCACAGACGATCTTCAGTCACGCCCAGCGGCAAGTCGACAACCGGCGTTGGTACCTTGATTGATGCAGGCCTGGCTTTTGCGTTGCAGACGGGACAGCATTCTGCCACGGAGCCTGTATCGCAATTGTAGCGACAACCGGCATGGGTGGTGATCGCGGGCAGCAGATTGGCCAGCGCCCTGACCGCGGTCGATTTTCCGGTTCCCCGGTCACCAAAGACCAGAACGCCCCCCAATGTCGGATCGACCGCCACCATCAGGAGCGCCTGTTTCATCTCCGTCTGGCCAACAATAGCTGAAAATGGAAACGGGATTGTCACGGCAAACGGCCTTTCGGATTTCTTCCGGATCAACATCCGGCTGATTTGTGAATGCACCATTCAAGGCCCGGAATGCCCAAAGTGTCAATAAAAATAGACACAACCTGTCAGGAAATTCGTACATATTGCGGCAATTGAATGTTGCTCGGCAGGTAGTGAAGGCTGATTCCGTCCGCCAGACCGTGTTCAGGGTCAAATTGCACCCTGAAAGTGCAGACAACCTCAAATTTTGTTTACAACAGCCATTGTTCCGCCCTTAATCCGCTCCAAATGTCATCTCGTAACTGGCACTAACAGGAGGAAATCCGATGTCCAGAATTATAAGTGTTGGCCTTTTTGCCGGTGTTGCACTCTTTGCCGGGCAAGCCCTGGCGCTGGAAGGCAATGCAGAAGACGGCGCCAAGGTCTTCAAGAAATGCGCGGTGTGCCACATCGCTGAAGAAGCGAAAAACAAGGTGGGCCCAACCCTCAACGGCGTTATCGGGCGTGTTCCGGGAACTGTTGCGGATTACAAGTATTCCAAGGCCATGACCGAGTTCGGTGCCGGCAAGGTATGGGACGAGGCCCAGTTGACCACTTATCTGGCCGACCCGAAGGGTGTCGTCAAAGGGACGAAGATGGCTTTTGCCGGCTTGAAGAAGGAACAGGATGTGGCGGACGTCATCGCCTATCTCAAGCAGTTCAGTCCCGCCGCGAATTGATCGCGCTTATTTTCCCATCCATTGTGTAAAGAACAGATTACAGACTAAAGTGTAAAAAATCATTTACATTTTGTCGGTCTGACGCAATGATACTCCCATTGGCATGATCCGGTTATGGGCCGGGGGCATTCCCCGGTCGCAGCTGACGGTGAGCCGAAAAGCGGACCCGGTCCGCTGCTATGGGAGGCAGAAATGGGTTTTGATGGCAATGCAAGAGCGCAAACGCCCTATCTCGACAAGGTAAGATATCCGTCTGATCTGCGAGGCATGAGCGATGCCCAGCTGGTCGTACTTGCGGATGAATTGCGGCAGGAGACCATCGCCTCCGTCTCTCGTACGGGCGGGCATCTGGGTTCAACCCTTGGCGTCGTCGAACTGACCGTTGCCATCCACCGGATTTTTGACACACCACGCGACAAGCTGATCTGGGACGTTGGCCATCAGGCCTATGCCCACAAGATTCTCACCGGTCGGCGCGACAGGATGGGCACCTTGCGCAAGGAAGGCGGCCTTTCCGGCTTCACCAAACGCCAGGAAAGTGCCTATGACCCGTTCGGCGCGGCGCATTCATCGACATCGATCTCGGCTGGCCTCGGTTTTGCGGTTGCGCGTGAACTCGGCGGTGATGCTGGTGATGCCATAGCCGTCATCGGCGATGGCGCAATGTCAGCTGGCATGGCCTATGAAGCCATGAACAATGCCGGGGCTTTGGGCAAGCGTCTGTTTGTCATCCTCAACGACAACGAAATGTCGATCTCGCCTTCCGTGGGTGCCTTGTCACGCCATATGGCCAATCTCTGCGCCACATTGCCGGTGATGGAGATCGACGGTCTGATGAAGGCCGTTACCGGCATGTTGCCTCCGCCGCTTCGCAAGGGAGCGGAACGGGCGCAACGCGCGGCACGCGCTCTGGCTGGTGGTGACAGCCTGTTCGAGCATCTCGGACTGACCTATTTCGGGCCGGTCGATGGTCATGATCTCACGCAGCTATTGCCAATCCTGCGCGCGCTGAAGCGCAACGCAACCGGACCGGTCCTGCTTCATGTCGTGACACGCAAGGGGGCAGGGTATGCGCCTGCCGAAAAATCCAGTGACAAATATCACGGCGTCAGTTCTTTCGACCCCGAAACCGGAACCCTTGCCAGCTCCAGCGCCAAGGCGCCTTCCTACACCAAGGTCTTTGCACAGGCGCTCGCCAGCGAGGCAGATCGCGACCCGTATATTGTCGGCATCACAGCAGCCATGGCTTCGGGCACCGGTATCGACCATTTTTCCCGCCAACACCCCTCGCGGTCATTCGATGTTGGCATTGCAGAGCAGCATGCAGTGACTTTCGCCGCGGGACTTGCCGCTGGCGGCATGAAACCCTTTTGCGCGATCTATTCGACTTTCCTTCAACGCGCATATGACCAGATTGTCCATGACGTTGCGTTGCAGGGACTGCCGGTTCGCTTTGCAATTGACCGGGCAGGGCTCGTGGGTGCAGACGGCCCCACCCATGCCGGCGCTTATGACATTGCCTATCTCGCAAATCTTCCTGGTTTCACGATCATGGCAGCGGCCGACGAGGCCGAGCTGGTTCATATGGT